>JAGPDF010000060.1 GCA_018057705.1 Thermoanaerobaculia bacterium
CCTGGGGCGAGGTGCCAGGTGATTCCCGGCGGCTGACCTTCGCGGCGCGGGTCAGAAGTGCAGGCTGACTCCGGCGAGCGCGTAGTGGACGGTCGCGAAGGTCAGGACCTCGTCGTTGTCCGCTCCGCCGTCGAGCCAACGCACGCCGAGGTAGGGCCTGACGCGGTCGCTCGCCCGCAGCTCCGCGCGCAAGGAGAGGTCGATGGCCCGGCCCTGGGGCGCGCCGAGGCCGTCCAGCTCGGCGTCGAAGGCCCAGCGCCCACCGGCGTCGTAGCGCGCGCCGCCGTAGAGCAGAGGCACGAAGCCGAGGTCGTCGCGGCTCTCCGACTGGCCGTTGCCAGCGAGCGAGAGGCGCGCATCCCGCACTTTGCCGGTCACTCCAGCGCGGAAGGACCAGGGCCCTTCGGAGCGGAAGCGGTACAAGAACGAGAAGCGATACGAGTTGAACTCGAAGCGCTGCGCCAAAGGCACTCCGGCGGGGAAGACTGCGTCCTCGAACCGAACTGGCGAATCGGCAACGAACTCGGTCTCGGTGGAGAACGGCGCCGCCAGCACGCGCAGCGACCAGCGCTCGCCGAAGTCCCAGATCAACGTTCCGCGCAGTGCCGCCACGGCCGGGGCGTCGGCGAGCGAGACGCGCGTGCCGACGTCGCCGGGAACGGCGAAGTCGTTGCGGGTCTGCCACGCCGGGCCGCCCTCGAGCTCGAGGCGGAAGGGCGAGTCGGCCCGGACCGGGGCGACCGTGGCGATGATCAGGAGTCCAGACACGCAGAGTTTCCGGCCAAGGCGAGGGAGGATCGATTTTGGGCTGGAAATCATCGGGATGAGTCTCCGGGGTCGGGGGGCAAGCGGGCTGCTTCCTCGACTTGTACGCTGCAAGCCGGGCGCCCGGATGGCATGCAGCCGAAGTGGTGCCAGCCGAGCCGAAGTGGTGCCAGCCGAGCCGAAGTGGTGCCAGCCGCTTTCCCTGCGCAGGAATCCCTGCCAGCATCTGCCGGAAGGAGAGAGATCGGATGAGGAAATCATGGATCGCGGTTGTCGTGGCGATGCTTGTGGTGGCGCCGGTGGGGGCCGTCGAGACGGTCGCGGCGAAGCCGGAAGAGGTTGCCCACCAGATGCTGGCGCTCACCCGGGCGGGGGACTGGACGGGATACGCCAGGCTCCTGCATCCGGAGGCGCTGGTCGAGTTTCAGCGGATGTTCCGCGAGATCGTCGCCGGCGATGCCTCGCACGAGGCGGGGAAGCAGCTCTTCGGAGTCGCCGACCTCGCCGCGTTCGACGCCCTGCCGGCGAGCGAGGTGTTCCAGCGGATGATGGCGACCCTGACGAAGATCCCGCAGTTCGCGGCCGCGCTCGCCAGCGCCGAGGGCGTGATCGTGGGAAGCGTCGCCGAGGGCCCCGACCTCGTGCACGTGGTCTTCCGGCTGTCGGCCTCCGCCGAAAGCCTGACCTTCTCCCGCGTCAGTGCCATGACGCTGCGCAAGTTCGACGGCCAGTGGCGGGCGCTGCTCTCCGGCAACATCGAAGGGATCGCGGCGGCGCTCGCGGCCCGAGCTCCCGCAGCCGCTCCGTAGGGGTTCGATCGACGCCAGCGAAAAGCGGCTGGCACCTCAGCGCAGCAGCACCTCAGCGCAGCACCTCAGCGCAGCAGCGCCTCGGCCGGCCGGCTGGCAGGTGAGGGGGCCCGGGGAAGCCGGGAAAGCGGCTGGCACCTGGCGGCACCTGGCTGGGGCGCCTGGCGGGGGAGCACCCGGCGGGAGGAAAAGCGGCTGGCACCTGCGGGGCAGCACCTCCGGCACCTCCGGGACGAGGGCGAGCACCTCCATGACTTGCGAGTTCCCGGCGAAGTGCAGGGTTGCCTTGGGGCTTGGGCGGACGTATCTTGGCGCGCAGCTCGAGTCGGCGCCTGACCTTCGAACACCCCAGGAGCCGAGCGCAGGAGGATGTGTGACACGAGTCGCGGGAGAGGTGCTTGCTCTGTTTCTCGTCGTCAGTCTTGCGGCCGCCGCTCCGGCCCATGCGGACCCATGGCAGTCCGAGCTCATCCTCTACGGCCTGCTCCCCTCGGTCGAGGGGCGGGTCGGCGTCGGGGAGGTCGAGAGCGAGGTCGAGGTCAGCCTTTCGGACATCCTCGACAAGCTCCAGACTGGAGCCATGGTCACCTGGGTGGGGACGCGCGGCCGCTGGATGGTCGTTGCGGATGGCGTCTTCGCCAACCTCGGCACAACAACGCGGTCGGAGGGCGGGCTCGTCCGCGCGGACGTGGATCTCGACGTGAGGATCTTCGAAGGCGACGTCGGCTACGCGTTGAACGAGCAGTTCCAGCTCTTCGTCGGCGCGCGTTTCGTCGATCTGGGGGCCGAGATGGAACTGCGCGTCGGTGATCAGGAAAGACGGGCAAAGGGGGGCGAGAGCTGGGTCGATCCGGTGCTCGGGCTGCGCTTCACCGCCGCGGGCGGCGAGCGCTGGCTCTTCCGGGCGCATGTCGATGCCGGCGGATTCGGCGTCGGCTCGAGCCTGCGACTGAACGCCTCTGCCAGTGCCCTCTTTCGCCTGACCCCTCGCCTCCGCCTCGGCGCCGGCTACCGGGTGGTGGATGTCGACTACGACCAGGGCACCGGGCGTGACCGTTTTCTCTTCGACGCCCGCATTCAGGGTCCGATGGTCGGCGCGACCTACTCCTTCTAGCCTCGATCGGTTCGCCACCGGGCCACCCCGGCGGAGGTGCGGGCCTGGTCACGTCCCCGGCTGCGGGGGATGTGGGAATTCTGGGAATTCGGCTGGCACCTCGGTGGGCGGCTGGCAGGGCGGGTCCAGGAGACAAGGAAACCGCGGACCGCGAGCGGCATCCAAGCTCAGGATAGTGACCTGGGAGACGAAGATGAGTGCCAAGACCCTGACCGCGGGAGAGCGCAGGCTGAGCTGGACCCTGCAGATCGTCGTTGCCGCGATTCTGGCGCAGACGCTGTTCTTCAAGTTCACCGCCGCACCCGAATCGGTCCACATCTTCTCGACGCTCGGGCTCGAACCCGTCGGACGGATCGGGTCGGGGATCGCCGAGCTCCTGGCCGCGGTGCTTCTGCTCGTGCCGGCCACCGCCTTGCTCGGAGCGCTGCTCGCGCTCGGCGTGATCGCCGGCGCGATCGCGTCGCACCTCGGGCCGCTCGGCATCGAGGTGCTGAACGACGGCGGCCTGTTGTTCGGTTTGGCGTGCGTCGTCTTCGTGAGCAGTGCGGCCGTTGTCTGGCTCCGCCGGCGCGATCTTCCGATCGTCGGCGCAAGACTCTCCTGAGGGTCCCTTGGGTCGCCCGACGGCTCGCCGCTAAGGCACGGCTGCCGACCAGGCGGTAGTCCCACCGCTCGCGAAGCCGTCGGCGAAGATGAGCGGCAGGAAGCCGGCGTCGATCGTTTCGTCGAGGACATTGACCGAGATGGGAAACGGATCGGTCTCGCCGGTCGTGGGGTCGGCGTCGCTGTCGAGCGTATCGTCGCCCCCCGCATCCTGGGCGGTGAAGGCGAAGATGCCCGAGGGTGGCACGAACTTCACTGTCCAGCTCCCCTCTTTGGGTTTCAGGTCGTACTCGCCGGTGATGCCGGTCACGACAGAGCGCCGGAGGGTGGAGGTGTCGTCGTAGAGCTCGACGGCGATGCCGGCGATCCCCGGCTCGCCGGGGTCCTGGATCCCGTCGGAATCCTGGTCGAGGTAGGCCCGCCCGGAAAGATCGCCCGTCACCCGGAAGCGCTGGCCCTGCACGCTCAGGTTGGAAATGTCGCCGCCGCTCGAGCCGTAGCTCTGCCAGACTACGACGAAGTCGCCGGCGGCGTCGGTGGCGATTGCGGGCGAGCGCTGATCGCCCGCGGTGTAGCTGTTGACCTGGAACTGGACTCCCTGGGGCACGCCCGCCGCGGAGTAGCGCTGTCCCTGGACACTCAAGCCGGAGGAGTCGCCGGCGCTCGAGCCGGCACTCTGCCAGACGACGGTGAAGTCGCCGTCGGCATCGCTCGCGATCGCGGGCGAGGCCTGAGAGCTCGTGGTGTAACTGTTGACCTGAAACTGGGCGCCCTGGGTCGCGCCCGCCGCGGAGTAGCGCTGCCCCTGGATGCTGGAGTAGGAGGTGTCACCGCCGGCCGAGCCCTCGCTCCGCCAGACCACGACGAAGTCGCCGTCGGCGTCGCTGGCGACCGCGGGATAGCGTTGATGGCTCGTGGTGTAGCTGTTGACCTGGAACTGGGCGCCCTGGGGCACTCCCGCTGCCGAATAGCGCTGCCCTTGCACGCTCGTATTGAGGGTGTCGCCGCCGCTCGAGCCGTTGCTCTGCCAGACCACGACGAAGTCGCCGTCGGCGTCGGAGGCGATCTCGGGAGAAAGCTGATCACTCGTGGTGTAGCTGTTGACCTGGAACTGGACGCCTTGTGGCGCCCCCGCCGCGGAGTAGCGCTGTCCTTGCACGCTCGTACTGAGAGTGTCGCCGCCACTCGAGCCGTTGCTCTGCCAGACCGCAACCAAGTCGCCGTCGGCGTCGCTGGCGATCGCGGGAGCGACCTGAAAGCTCGTGGTGTAACTGTTGACCTGGAACTCGGCGCCCTGGGGCGCTCCCGCCATGGAGTAGCGTTGTCCTTGTACGCTCGTATTGAGAGTGTCGCCGCCGCCCGAGCCGTCGCTCCGCCAGATGACGACGAAGTCGCCGTCGGCGTCGCTGGCGATCACGGGATCGAGCTGACTTCCCGTCGCGTAGGTGTTGGCCTGAAACGAGGCACCCTGGGGCACTCCCGCCGCGGAGTAGCGCTGCCCTTGGACGCTGTCCAAGGCCGTGTCGCCCCCGCTCGAACCAAAGCTCTGCCAGACCACGACGAAGTTGCCGACAGCGTCTCTGGCGACCGCGGGAACGAGCTGGCCGCCGGTGGTGTAGCTGTTGACCTGAAACTCGGGCCCGACCGGGAGCGCAGTGGAGCCGGCCTGAAGCGGGGCGACTCCAGCGATGAGGAGAAAGACGGCAAGGGCGTGGCGCATCGCGAGTGTTCCCTCGGCCCGGAGGCCCTGTGATCGTGCACGCTTCGCCGCGGGAGCCTACCTCGGCCGCCCCGGGCTGAAAAGCCGACGGCTCGCGATCTCGCCTGGTCGCCCGAAGCCGCCTGAGGCGGCAAAGAGAAATGGGGACAGTCCCACTAGTGTCCCAACGTTTGAGCTTTGCCCGCCTGCAAGCTTCTGGCTGATAGGGACTTGCGGCTGAAACTGCCTGGTCGAGGGGCCTCGCTACCGACGAGGGAGCACCAGCGCCCTCCTCGCCCATTCGGTGATTTGAGTACGGCCTTGCAGGGAGGGGACGAAGTAGCTGCTCACTCAGGAGGTGCCAGGTGATTTCGCGGTCCTTCGATGCGAAATCACCCGCAGTCTGGTGCCGCGGGAACGAGTCGCAAGTAGCGGCAGCTGTCCCATGGGTCTGCGTGAAACGCCATGAGAAGTGGCTGGGACCGAAGCCGATGCCGCGCGGGCCAGGGCGCCTCGGATGACGTCGTTGCGGTCCGGAAATCGGGTGGCACCTCTTCGGGGCGAAACCTCCCGGAGGCGGTGGCGTATGTTTCCTGGAGCCCCGATCCCCTCACATCCGGAATCTGCACCATGATCCGTCGTTTCAGCCTTCTCCTCAGCCTCCCGAGCCTTCTGATCTCCGTTGCCTGCACCTCGACCCCGGCCGAGCCGCCGGGGCGCTGGGCCGAGTACACGGGGCGGTACGCATTAACCCCCGATTTCATCTTCAACGTCACCGAGGACGGCGCCCTGCTCACCCTCCTGCCGACCTTCTGGGGGTCGCTGCAGGTCCTCGACCCGGTGCGGCCCGATCGGTTCGTGTCCCTGCTTCATCGCGAGATCGTCTTCACCTTCGTGCGCGACAGCAACGGGGCGGTCGCCGCCCTCGAAGTGGAGGGACACCGGGATCTCGCCGGCACCGCGGTCCGGCTTGCGGACGGAGAACGACTTCCCGTCGAGCGGTTGCTCGCCGGCGAAGTCGATTCCGCGATTGCCGCTCTCCGGAACGGTGCCGGGGAGATCGACGCCGAGCGCGCCCTGGCGCTCGGTCGTCGGATGATCACCCGCCTCAACACCACTGTGGCAACCGGTATCGAGTTCCTCCGGGCGATCGCGCCGGACCTGTCCCCTTCGGCGGACCTCGAGGATCTACTCGCCTCCGGAGCGATGATCACCGGAGATCGCGTCGCCGCCCGGCTGGCGTTCGGGGAAACGCTCCGACTGGCCCCCGACAATGCGTTTGCCGCCGCGGCGATCCGCTATCTCGACGAGGATCCGGAGCCCACTGGCGGCTGGACGCTGCCCTTCTCGCTCGACGCCCTCTTCGCGCCCCCCACAAAAGAGGAGATCGCGGCCGTAGCGGCCGACTGGGCCGGTGCGGACTTGTCGGCCCGTGAGGTGGAGGTCGTCGCCGAGCGCACGGCAGAGCTCCATGGAACGCCGTACCGCGTCCGGATCCTCGCGCATACCGTGCACGGTGTCCGCCACCTCGGAGCGACGATCCAGCCCGTCCGTCCGTTGCCGGGCTGCTGCGCGGTCGTGATGGAGCTCCATGGAGTCGGCTGGGACTACCCGGATGTCCCTATCGAACAGTCCGAGGTGGCGGAGATCCTCCGCGACGCAATGGCCAACACCCTCATCGCCATCCCCGCCTTCCGCGGCACGGCCCTCACCCTCGGCGGCGAGCGCTTCCTGGCGGGCGGCCCGCCGACCGATGCCTGGGCCGGGGCGGCAGACGACGGTATCGCCTTTCTCAATGCTGTGCTCGCGCGCGAGCCGCTGGCCGACGAGGGTCGTATCTGCGTCGCCGGGAAAAGCCGCGGCGGCACGGTGGCACTCCTGATCGCGGAGCGGGACCGGCGAGTGCGATGCGCCGTCGATTGGACCGGTCCGGCCGACTGGTTCGAGCAGCAGGAACGCTACGGTTGGACCCTGCGGGAGCAGGTGCGCCTGGCGCTCGACAGCCGGTGGAAACCCGGTATGGGGTGGGGAAGCGCCGGCCAGTTCATCGAACAGAACCTCGAACCGACCCTCGAAACCGGTTCGCCCGAGCTCGCGGCGGTGCGGCATCGGATGCTCGCCGCCTCGCCGCGGTACTTCGTCGATCTCCTACCAAGAGTGCAGCTGCACTACGGCATCGAGGACGCCATCGTTCCGCGGAAGAATGGCGATACGCTGGTCGAGGCGCTGCGAGCCCGAAGCGACGGGGCTCCCCCTTTCGAGGCCCACTTCCACCCGCACGCCGGCCACGATCTGCCCTATCCCAAAGCGTACGACCAGACGCGGGCGTTCCTGATGTCCGTGATCGGAGGGCAGTAGGGAGCATGCCGGCTTCGCAATCGGGCGCACCCCGATCGGGAGAAGGCCGCAGGCGCACTAGGCGCCCGGGTCTTCGGCTGAGCCCGCGGCGGCAACACCTGATTTCTAGCTAGGCCGCGGGTGGCACCTGGACAGTAGCCCCGCTTCTCACCGCTCAGGCTGAAGAGGTGCCAACCGATTTCCAAAGATACTCCGGTCAGGACCGAAGGGCCTTGCTTCCGTCGAGATAGTACCAGCGCGCTCCTCGCACTTTCGGTGATTTGAGTACGGCCTTGCAGGACGAAGTAGCTGCTCAAGAGGTGTCTGCTCAGGAGGTGGCACCGGCACACCTTCCGCGTCAGGCGCGGTACGCCGGGGACACGCTCCAGCCCGGCGGTTTCCGTTGGGCCGCCGCGGCGGGGGTGACGGGCTTCAGCATGTCCCCTGCTGCGGGGGCCGTGGAAATTCGGCTGGTATCTCGGCAGTGCCTCGGCAGGCCATAGGAATTCTGCTGATACCTCGGCAGCCCGAGCCGCAGCCGTCGGGGGCAGGTGGACGTGAGGGAAGGCTGGCACCTTCACTGGCCACCGTACCTGGCGGCATCTGGGCGGCAGCTGCGCGCCTCAGCGCACGGGTCCGAGATAACGGTCGAGCCAGGCGATGGCCTCGCGCGCGAGCTCGGTCTGCGAGAAGGCGTGGGAGCTTTCCTGCACGACGAGCTTCTTGTGCTCCGGCGGCGTGGCGAGCAGTTCGAAGAACGGGAGCTGCGAGGTCTCGTAGGGGAAGAAGAAATCGTACTTGCCGTTGAGCATCAGAATCGGGACCTTCACCCGCATGGTGTAGGGGAGCTCGTCGACTTCGGGCAGCGCCTTCTGGAAGTTGAGGCCGGCGACCACCAGCACACCTGCTTTGACACGCGGCTCGATCGCGATCATGAACGGCGCCATGGCCGATCCCCAGGAGAGGCCGAGGTAGGCGATGCGGCCGGAGTCGAGATCCTTCCGCGTCTCGATGTAGTCGATCGAGCGTCGGAAGTCCTTACCCCACATGAGGATGTGGTCCTTCCAGTTGTTGCTGGTGTCGGGGTAGTCGGAGACCAGGCCGTCGCCCCGTTCGAAGGTGCTCTTGTACACCGGCAGGAGCAGCGCCCTGCCACCCTTCGGGGCGAAGCTCCCCCTGCCGGGGGCTACGTCCGCGCTCGAACGCGTGTGGATCGCCCCCGAACCGGGGAACATCACCACCGTCTGGTACGGCGGCGTGCCATGCTTCGGCAGAAAGAGGTACGCCGTCATCCGCTCACCGCCGTAGGCGGCGTCGAACGAGATCCGCTCGCGGATGTAGTCCTCTTCCTCCAGCCGCTCCTCGATCTCGGCGCGAAGCGGCGTGGCGTCGTAGCGAAACTGGGTGAGGTACTGGGCGAAGGTCTCGTCCGAGACTCGAGGCTCGCTGCGAAAATCGCGAAAGGGGAGCTCGATCGTCGCCTCGAGCGCGGGATCGACCCGGCTGGTTTCGACCTCCTGGATGCAGCGGAAGCCGTTGGTTTTCGAGCGGTCCCAGGGCGACTGGGCGTAGGCGTCATTGAAGGCGTACGCCGGGTCGTCCCACCCGCCGCCGAGGATGAACCGTCCGCCGCGACTGTCGCCGTTGGTGCACCACTCGCGGACGTTCCCGCCCAGATCCTCGGTACCGAACCGGTTCCGCGCCGCACCGCTCCCCACCGGGCGCGGTCCGTCGCCGCCGAGGTTGCTCGCCGGAACGATGTTGCCGCTGCCCCAGGTGAAGGCGACATGATCCCAGTGGTAGATGCTCGGCAGCCGCTTGCCGGCGAACGCGGCGAAGGCAGCGGCCTCGAACCAGCTGACGCCGGTCACCGGATCGGCGTCGCGCCCCTCGGGGAAGTCGCCGACCTCCCATGTCGCGGGGCCCGGGCGGCCGGTCCGGTCGATGAAGCGCGCCATCGCCTCCGCGAACGTAAGCGTTCGGTCGCCATCGACGAAAGGCTCCTGCCAGAGTTCCGGCCGGCTGTAGCCACCGGCGTCGACGAAGCGCTTGAAATCGCGCTGGGTGACCTCGTAGCGGTCGACGTAGAAGTCGCCGAGCTGCTGCGCGGGTGTGTTCTCGATTCCCGGAAAGTGCAGACCCGCCGGCGCGCCCTCGATCTCGAGGATGGGCGCGGTTCCCGAGACCCAGCTCATTCCGGTGACGCCGGTGCCGGGTGACCCCGCTGGGCCCGCCGGCAGCAGTCGGTAGCCGGGGGGCGTGCCGCGATGGGCGAGCGACCAGAGCACGTCGTCCACCGGTTCGAAGCCCGCCTTCTCGATCCGCACCTCGACGAGGCCCTGAACGAAAGGCCGCTCCGAGAGCGGCGTCTCGCCGAGCCGCTCCCAGTCGGCTTCGGATCCGCCGTAAGGTCGCGCGGAGACCTGCGCTCCAGGGGGATCGCTATAGACACTGAGCGGCCGCGAGTAGCGCCGTGCGAGACGCTGGAGCACCGGGTCGTCGGGGATGAAGCGCTCCGCTTCGCGCCCGAGGCGATAGGCCTTGAAGACTCCCGGTCCAAGCGCCCCGGGAGAAGCGTCGAGGAGCTTCTCGATCTGCGGCAGGGCGACCTCGCGTGCCCAGGCGGCGCGACGCGAGCGCACTACCAGCCAGCCGCCCAAGGCGACCGCGCCGAGGAGAACCAGAGCCAGGGGGACGGCGACCCGGGGGCGGCGAAGCACTCCGATCGCCGACGTCGGCGCGCCGCCGGCGAAGGAGCCGCTGGCGAGAGTTGTCTGCAAAGCGCGCAAGCGGTCGCGCAGCTCGACGGTCGTGGCGTAGCGCCGATCCGGCGACTTCTCGAGGCAGCGGCGGACGATCTCGACCAGCTCCTGGGGCAGCGGACCTTTGTCGGGTGCCATGGGCGCGAGCGGCGGTGGCGTGTCCTTGAGAATGGCTGCGAGGGTCGACACGGTGTGGCCGCGCTGGAACGGGTTTCTGCCCGTCGCCATCTGGTAGAGGAGGATTCCGAACGAGAAGAGGTCGGATCGATGGTCGACAGCGAGCCCTTCGGCCTGCTCGGGCGACATGTAGGCCACGGTGCCGAGCAGATGGCCGGCTCGTGTGACGCCGTCGGAGGTGAGGGTCTCGGACCTCGAGTCGACCGTCTCGGCGAGCTTGGCGAGTCCGAAATCGAGGACCTTGACGCGGCCGTCGCCGTCGAGCATCACGTTCGCCGGTTTGAGATCGCGGTGGACCACTCCCTTCGCGTGGGCGCTGGCGAGCGCGTCGGCGAGCGGGACGGCGATCGCCAGCAGATCCTCGAGCGGAAAGCCGCCGGCGGGGATGGCGCTCGCGAGGGTGCGGCCCTCGACCAGCTCCATGGTGAGGAAGTGGACGCCGGCGTCCTCTTCGATCGAATGCAGGGTGACGATGTTGGGGTGTTGCAGGCCGGCGACAACGGTCGCTTCGCGCTCGAAGCGGGCCCGGCGTTCGGCGTCGTTCGCGACCTCGGGCGGCAGCACCTTGATCGCTACGTCTCTTCCCAAGCGGCTGTCGTGGCCGCGATAGACGTCCCCCATCCCGCCGGAGCCGAGCTTCTCGAGGATCTCGTAGTGCGCGAGCCGCTTGCCGATCAAGGCGCCTGCCTCCTGGGATGCTCGCGGCCGGCGAAGTCAGCCGGTCCGCCACTTACCGTTTCGGTGATGGCATTTCGGCGGCAGTGTATGACAGCCCGCGGCTGGCTAAAGGTGCCTGACCGAAGGCTCGGGCCACTTTCCGTCGGCCTTTCGACCGCCATCATCCCCTTCGGGGACGGCTTCGCCGACCGCCTGATCCAGGGGAGCGTCCCGGCGCAGCGGAAAGCGGCTGGCACCTCCGCGCACGGCGCCGTCAGGAGGTGCTAGGTGATTTCACGGAAACGCCATGAGAAGCTGCGAATGATGATCTCTAGAGAATGGCTTCAAGGCCACAGCGTGAAGATCTTCCTGGCAACTGTATTGGGTGTGGCAATTGCGCTCGGCGCTTCGTCTTGCCGGCACTTAGACACGGATCCCAGTCATAGGACCTCAGCCATTGTCGTTGTCGAGGGAGCGACGGATATCAGGTACTGGTCAGAGGGTGGGAAGCGAGAAGGAGCAAACTATCTGATTCACTCCAGTCCGCCCGCAGACGAGGCCCTTGCGGAGATTCACCGTCGGCTTGCCGAAGCGGGGTGGATCGAAGCGCCGAGTCCATCTGGAGGCACTTGGGACGACGTCACCCGACGCCGTCGTGACAGTACGAGCGAGGCGCTTCGCTGTTGGCAGAAGTTCTGGAACCGGCAAGGGGAGGAGCTTTCGTACGTTCTCTGCACAGAGTCTTCAAAAGAGGGTGTGTTGAGGATGCTCATTTCGAGGTGGCCCAGTTCCTAGCTTGTGCGCGTTTCGTAATTCTCCTACGCCCGGCCACGCGAGCTCGCGCAGCGTGAACAGGTGCCACCCGATTTCCGAAGGTCCGCCGGTCAGGACCGAGCCGCAGTTTGCGGATGTCAGTTCGGTCTTACGGGGGTAGTCGCTGGAGAAACTGGGGAACGAGCGGGAATTCGGCTGGCACCGGCGCCAGCATGTCCCCGCCTGCGGGGGCCATGGGAATTCGGCTGGCACCGGCGCCCGAAGCATGGGTACGGCACCTGAGCGGCTCAAATCGAGACCGGGCGACTTCGTCCGCGAGTCCTTCTCAGCCAGCAGCTTGCGGCCAGCCCGACCGCAGACGTTGGGACACAAGTAGGGACAGGAACACTTCCCCCTTGAAATTCGACTTTTCGCTCAGGTAAGGTCCGCGAATTATTGGCATTCCAAGGACGAGGGGGGACAAGATGCGCGGATGCTCCAGGATGATCGGCATGATGCTTCTCGGCTGCTGTCTGGCCGGCGGTACCGTCGCGAGCGCCCAGGAGGGCGCCACGGTGGACCTCAAGAAGATCTGGAATTCGCTCACCGCGGAGGAACAGGCCGCGTATGAGAAGGCCGGCCGCGAACGTGCTGCGGCGCTCCCCAGGCCCGCCAACCGCACGCCCGGCGACATTTGTGGCTTCGCGACGCTGGAGATCAGCGCTCTGCCCTTCAGCGACAGTGACACGACCGTCGGCCGAGCGGATGATCTGGCTTACGGAGCGGCTTGCGGCGGCTTCAACGGCAGCAGTGGCGTTGGGCCCGACTTGGCCTACGTCATCCAGACGGATGTCACGTGCGATCTGACGGTGAACATGGATCCCGCGGCGAATGATTTGGCGCTCTGGGTGGTCACGGATTGCGCCGATCCGGTCGGCGACTGCATCGGTGGCGACGACTCCGGGGGCTCCGGAACGCTCGAGACGGTGTCCTTCACCGCGACCGCCGGCACCAACTACTTCATCGTCGTCGACGGCTTCGGCGGCGCTTCGGACGCCTTCGACCTCAATATTGTCGAAACGACTCAGACCGGGTGCATGCTGACGCCGGTCGAGTTGATGAAGTTCGAAATCGAATAGTTCTTTGCGTACATCGCAGCGCCCGCGCCGCCGCGCCGCCGACGGCGCGGGTCACCCTTCGGGCGGTCCTGACGAGCGGAACGCGTCCAGACGAGCGCGAAGCTCGCCGACGCGCTGGCTGTGCGCGGGCGAGTTCCCCACCCGATCGAGGTACCACCGGGCGCGTTCGCGGTCTCCGGTCTTCACCAGCGCCTCGGCGACGCGAAGGTAGGCTTCTGCCCCCCACTTGCCGCGCTGGCGCGAAGCTTCGAAGGCCCGCTCCGCCTCTTCGAACTGGCCCTTGGCGAGCCGGATCATCCCGAGCAGAAAGTGGGCGCGCAGATCCCCAGGCGCAGCGAGCAGGCCCGTCACGGCCCACCGTGTCGCCTCTTCGAGCTCCCTGCGGTCGAGATGCAGTGCGGCCAGCCCGAGCGCTGCGGGAGCGAAATCTGGATCGAGGGCGACGGCGCGGCGATAGGACTCGAGCGCTTCCTCTGCGGCGCTGGAGCAGCTCGAGCTCGCTCCATCCTTCTGCGTCGTCGCGAGCCGCAGCGACTGCGACGAGATGGGGTTCCGCGTCGGACAATCGACCGAGCGACGACAGAGCACTCCCGAGCTGGAAACGGGCGCCGAGGTGGGTCGGGCGCATCTCCAGGCAGGTTTCCAGATGCGGAATCGCCGCCGCCGCGTTTCCCAGCCGCAACCCGGCCGCGGCCATTCCGAAGTGGCTCTCGAAGTGCCCGGGATCGGCGGCGAGCTCGCGTTCGAACTCCGCGATCGCCGCATGATGATCGCGTGAACAGGTGCAGGTGCCACCCGGCAGGTGCCACCCGATTTCCGACGGCACCCGGCAGGTGCCACCCGATTTCCGACGGTCCGCCAGTCAGGACCGAGAGACTTCGCTGGCGTCGAGGGCGCGGCGGCCCATTTCCCGCGGTTTCGCGGATTTCAGTTCGGTCCTGCGGGACGTAGAAGCAGGAGAAAGTGGGGAACGAACGGGAATTCGGCTGGCATCCGCACGGCGGTACTCGACACGGGCACGACTTCCGCGTCAGGCGCGGTACGCCGGGGACACGCTCCAGCCCGGCGGCTTCCGTTAGGTCGCCGCGGCGGGGGTTACGGGCTTCAGCATTTCTCCGCCTGCGGGGGCCAGGGAAATTCGGATGGCTCCGGCGCCTGAAGCATGGCTATGGCACCTGAGCGGCTCAAATCGAGACCGGGCGACTCCGTTCGCAAGTCTCTCCCAGCCAGCACCTTGCGGCCAGTCCGGCCGCAGACGTTGGGACACCGGTGGACACAGGAACACATCCCCCTTGAAATTCGGTTTTTCGCTCAGGTAAGGTCCGCCAAATACAAGCATTCCAAGGACGAGGGGGGACAAGATGCGCGGATGCTCCAGGATGATCGGCATGATGCTTCTCGGCTGCTGTCTGGCCGGCGGTACCGTCGCGAGCGCCCAGGAGGGCGCCACGGTGGACCTCAAGAAGATCTGGAATTCGCTCACCGCGGAGGAACAGGCCGCGTATGAGAAGGCCGGCCGCGAACGTGCTGCGGCGCTCCCCAGGCCCGCGAACCGCACGCCTGGCGATACCTGCGGCGCCGCAACGCTCGAGATCAGCTCTCTGCCCTTCAACGACGCCAACACGACCGTCGGCCTCGCGGACGACGTGGCTTACGGTGCGGCGTGCGGCGGCTTCAACGGCAGCAGCGGCGTCGGACCCGACCTGGCCTACGTCATCCAGACGGATGTCACGTGTGGGCTGACCGTGACCATGGATCCCGCGGCGAGTGATCTGGCGGTCTGGGTGGTCACGAACTGCGCCGATCCGGTCGGCGGCTGCATCGGTGGAGACGACTCCGGCGGCAACGGGACGGCCGAGGCCGTGTCGTTCACCGCCACCGCAGGCACCAACTACTTCGTCGTCGTCGACGGTTTCGGCGGCGCAGCGGACGCCTTCAACCTCAATATCGTCGAAACGACGACGACCGGGTGCATGCTGACGCCGGTCGAGTTGATGAAGTTCGAAGTCGAGTAGTTCTCTTCGCACATCGCGGTGCCCGCGCCGCCGCGCCTCCGACGGCGCGGGTCACCGTTTGGACGCGTCTGACGAGTATGGCGCGTCCAAACGGGCGCGAAGCTCGCCGACGCGCTGGCTGTGCGCGGGCGAGCTCCCCACCCGATCGAGGTACCAACGGGCGCGTTCGCGGTCTCCGGTCTTCACCAGCGCCTCGGCGACGCGAAGGTAGGCTTCTGCCCCCCACGCGCCCCGTTGACGCGAGGCTTCGAAGGCACGCTCCGCCTCTTCGAGCTGGCCCTTGGTGAGCCGGATCATCCCGAGCAGAAAGTGAGCGCGCAGGTCCTCGGGTGCAGCGAGGAGTCCCGTCACGGCCCACCGTGTCGCCTCTTCGAGCTCCCCGCGGTCGAGATGCAGGGCGGCCAGCCCGAGCGCTGCGGGAGCGAAATCTGGATCGAGGGCGACGGCGCGGCGATAGGACTCGAGTGCTTCATCTCCCGTCCCGAGCTGGATCTGCAGGTCGGCCAGAGCCGCGAAGTTCGCCGCGGTGGCCCCGGCCAAACGGCTGCTTCGCTGCAGGTGATCGAGGCGGTCTTCGAGACGGCTGCGCTCGCGATGGCGCTCGAGCAGCGCCGTTCCGGCAACGGTGTCCCCGGATTGGACGAGCAGCTGACCCAGGTTCATGAGGGCAGGCGGGTAGTGCGGGTTGCGGTCGAGGGCGCGCCGGAACGACGCAATCGCCGAGGCGGAATCGCCCTTTCGGCGCTGGAGCAATCCGAGCTCGCTCCATCCCTCCGCATCGTCCCGAGCCGCAGCCACCGCGACGAGGTGCGGTTCCGCGTCGGCCAGGCGGCCGGCCGACGACAGAGCGCGCCCCAGCTGGAATCGGGCGCCAGGGTGGGTCGGGCGCATCGAGAGGCAGGTCTCGAGGTACGGTATGGACGCCGCCGCGTTTCCCAGGCGCGTCCACGCCGCGGCCATTCCGAAATGGCTCTCGAAGTGCCCGGGATCGGTGGCGAGCTCGCGCTCGAACTCCGCGATCGCCGAACGATGATCGTCCTTCGAGCCGTAGAGGACTCCCATCGCGTAGTGCAGACGCGGCGTGCCTGGATTCTCCGCGAGGTAGCCGCGGGCGATGTCGAGCCCTTCCTCCTGACGATCGGCCTTCCTCAATGCTTCGAGCCGCTCGAGCAGCGCCCTCGCGGGCGGAGCGAGCACCGCCGGCGGAGACTCGGCAATGCTCTTCGGGCCGGTTGCCGGAGTCGGCGAAGGCCCTGGACAGGCCCCCGTCGCCAGTGCCACCGCGGCAGCGAGGGTTCGAAACAGCACGCGAGCCCGGGCGGTCGTCACGGTGCCCGTCGTGCCGAGGCCGCCGAGGAAGAGGGCGGCGCCTGGCGGATCACGTTGACGCGTTCCGTGGCCAGTGCGCTACCCTCGACGGTCTGCGTCTCCCCCTCCGGCCAACGGATCTCGATTCGCTCGATGGCGTCGAGCCCTCCCAGGCCGAAGTGGAGCCGCGGGTCTTCCTGCGAGAGATAGCTCGAGCCCGCGCGAACCTCCTGGATCCGGACGACTCCGCCGGCGAAGAGCCTCAGGACCGCTCCGACGGCGTCACGTCCGCCGTGGCGGCTGAGCAATCGGAAGCCGATCCACCCCCGCCCCTCTCCCTCCCGATTGCGAAGCAGTCTCGCGGGCCCGTTGTTGACGGTCACCAGCAGGTCGAGGTCGCCGTCGTTGTCGAGGTCGCCGGCGGCGGCACCGCGGCTCACGGCGGTGCGCTCGAACCACTCGCCAGCGTCGCTCGGCGAAACTTCGGTGAATCGGGCGTGGCCGTCGTTCACGAACAGCTGGTCTGCTTGCGCGAACGAAAGGCTGGGGTTCTTCACGGCGATGTTGTCCAGGATGTGCCCGTTGGCGACGAACAGGTCGAGATCGGAGTCGTTGTCGGCGTCGAACGCCGTGACGCCGAAGCCGACCTGGGTGACGCTCGGCCCGGCGAGCCCGCTGGCCACGGTCGCGTCTTCGAAGAGCCCATCCCCGAGATTGCGGTAGAAGGTGTTGGTTTCGAAGTCGAGATTCGTCACCACGAGGTCGGGTCGGTCGTCGCCGTCGAGGTCGCCGCCAGCGATGCCCATTCCCGCCTCGGTACGACCCTGCTCGTTGAACGCGACGCCCGCCAGCACGCCGACCTCCTCGAAGGTGCCGTCGCCGCGGTTGCGGAAGAGGAAGTTCCGGGTGGAATCATTGGTCACATAGATGTCGGGATCGCCGTCGTCGTCGTCGTCGAGCCAGATCACGCCGAGGCCCTTCGCCTCCTGCGGGTCGTCGATGCGGATGCCCGCCGCGGCTCCGACCTCTTCAAAGGTGCCGCTGCCGTCGCAACGGTTGCGGTACAGGAGATCGGGAACTCCCGCGAAGACGTCGGGGTGGCAGTACTGAGGAAGATCCGCCGGGCCACAGCGGACGTGGTTCTCGACGGTCGAGTCGAGATAGTTCACCACGTAGAGATCCAGGCAGCCGTCGCGGTCGTAGTCGGCGAACGCGCAGCCAGCAGACCAGCGGGGGTTGTCGATTCCGGCCCGGGAGGTCACCTCCTCGAACCTGCCGCCGCCGAGATTGCGAAGCAGGCGGTCCGGGCCGAAGGCGGTCACGTGAATGTCCGTTCGGCCGTCGTTGTCGACGTCGCCGAAACAGGCGCCCATGGCGTACCCGACGTCGCCGACTCCCGCTGCTTCCGTGATGTCCTCGAAGGTGCCATCGCCGCGATTGCGGAAGAGGCGACTCGAGAAGGCTCCGGCATCGTCGGCACTCGTCGGGTCGAAACCAGGAAGCGGCGCCCCTTGAAGGAGGAAGAGATCGAGCCAGCCGTCGCCGTCGATGTCCAGGAACCCCCCTCCGGATCCCATCGTTTCGACGAGGTAGCGCCGGCCGCTCCCGCCGTGTCGGTGGACGAAATGAACGCCGGACTCCGCGGTCGCGTCCTCGAACCACGGCACACCGGCACGGTCCGCCGACGCCGCTCGCTCGCCTCCGCCCGGCCCGGCTCCGCCGCAGGCCACGAAACCCAGGATGAACGAAATCGCGGGCCCCAGTCGAGCAACAGCTTTCGCCGCCGCGACGTTCGCCAGTCGCGTGCAGGATCGCCGATCGTCCTTTCGCATGCCTGCATTCTCGACGCATCGCGGTTCCGGAGCAACCCGGCCTCTCGGGCAGGCAGAAAAGCTGTCTGCGAAAAGGAGAAAGGGGTGAAAGGGTGCAGAAAGGGGACGCCAGGCGATTTCAGGCCAGAGAAAAGGTGGAGAAGAGGGAGAGGGGAAGAAGGTGCCACCCGATTTCCAGAGATTCGCTAGCCGGTCAGAACCGAGGGAACCCGCCACTCTCGAGGGGGCACTCGTGTCCAGTAATCTTGCTGCTTTCAGTTCGGTGTAACGGGCTGTTGCAGCGACGTGGAAGGTGGCGAGGGGAATTCCAGTCGAGCTGAGGCGCACCTTTCCGCTCGAATCGAGCGTGGTCGCGTCTCGGGATCACGAACTTCCGTCCTCGGAGGCGGTGCCCCCTTCATCAGTCTCTCAATCTGAGCTGAAGGTCGGATTGTCGCTAGCCGCTTCGTGCTGCGGCTCGGACCGGGAGCGGCGGGGGAAACGCGCCGGGTGGGAACTCGAAATCCGGCGCGCCAGAGAGAAGCCGGTTCGCGGCATATCGGTAGGCATCGCGGAAGGCGAAGTAGGCCTTGCGAAGGCTGCGACGCACCGCCGGAGCCACAGCGTGCACCAGCGGTGCCGGTCCCTTCTTGATCCGGTTCGGCTCGTGATGAGGATTCTGCCGGCAGACGGCGTCGGCTCCGAGCGGAGACGTCCCGGTCGCCTCCTGCTGCAGTCGGGCGTCCGTCTCGATCGCATCGATCATCTGGTGAACCCGAGCTCGATACTCCTCCGGGGGGATCGATTCCCAGCACGGAATGGGAGTGAGCTGGATCTCCTCCTGCTCCATGAAGTCCTGCGGCTCGAGCGGAAGCCCCTGGCGCCTTGCCCTGGACTCGAGGGTCCGGTCGTGCCAGTGGCCGGAGAGGGGCGTCCCTTCGGTCAGGGCTTGCGCGCAGTGGACTCCGGGCCAGTCGAGCGGCGAAGCGACGAGGCCTTCCTTCACACCCTGGCCCAGGACGTACGCAAGCCGGGCCACCTGGGCCGCTTCCTCGTCGGAGACGATGACCGCCTGATATCGCCCGCCCCAGAACTTCTCGCGCCAGCGTGCGAGACGGCCGGCCTCCCGGGCGAGATTCGAGTTGAGGTAGTTCATGAACGTGGCGAGCTGTTGGGCGTCGGTGACGGAGAGGAGGAGGTGGTAGTGGTTGGAGAGGAACGCTGGGGCGTGGATCGAAACCTCAGACAGGCGCGCGGCGCGGGCGAGGACGCCCCGGATGACGTCGTTGAGGCCCGCGGAAGGGCGCAGGAGCAGGCGGCCCTGGAGGGTCCGACAGGTGACCTCGACAAGCGCTCCTCCGGGCGGGATGTATCGCAGTCTTCTTGCCATACAGGTGTAAGACGCAAATCGGTTCGGCTATCTGGCGCCGAAGGCTGGAGAGGTCCCTCTTTGGAAATCGGGTGGCACCTGTTCTCGATTGAGGGTCCCTTGGTTTCCGTGCGTTGGTGGTACCGGCGCGTGACGGTTGCCAGAAGCGCTGTTTCGCTGGAACCAAGAGCTGGTGTTGTGAGCCGCCTGTTCGGCTACGACCTCCTGGTAGTGGAAGGAGTCGGCAAGTTCCCGGTCTGGCCCGCGTGGTTTCTCGTCTCTCAGAAGGAAATTGAAGAGGGCAGAACGGGGAAGGGGTGACGCTCGTCCGCGAAAAAGTGGACAGGCACCCATTCCCGCGGGGTTCGTGATTCCCGCGGCGGTGTTTGGGGAATGGGAGCTTTTCCCCCTTTTCGCTCTTGTCCTGCCACGCAGGCCGGATCGGCTGGTTCCGCGGCCTCGGAACGCGAAAACGCCGGGGACCCGTTCACGGGTCACCCGGCGTTCTGTCTGATTCGGGTTTTGGACTCCCCCTACGCTAGATCCGCGGTCTCCGGGGTCTCGGGGCGATCCATCCTGGCTTTGATGAAGAGGTAGGCGCCGAAGAGGATGACGGCGACGGGCCACCACTCCTTGAGCCACGAGAGCGACATGCCGAAGGCGGTGTGGGCGAGGAGGAGGGCGCCCACCAGGGCGACCACGGTGCCGCCGAGCATCGAGCCGCCGAGGCCGGGGAGCATCAGGTCGGTCGGCAGCTGGATGCCCGTGCGGCCGGCGAGGACTTCGTTGTAGAGCGCCGCGCGGCGGCCGGCGTCGATGATGTTGTAGAGCCAGAAGAAGACCATGAACATCGCCGTCATCGGCGTCAGCTCCCCCACTTCGGAGGAGAGGACGGTCATCAGACCCGCGACCACGGCGGCGTGGACGAAGCCGCGCTGGTAGTACCCGACATAGACCTGGCCGAGGCCGGGCATGAGGGAGAGGAAGCAGGCGAGTCCCGGCGACTTGCGGCGCGAATCGAGGATCGAGAGGTATTGCGACGCCGGCGGCGCAGCCGCCGAGGGAACAGATACCGGGGCGGCAGGGGAAGCCGCGGGCGGCCGGGGTGCAGCGGTCTGCGGCGGAAGGGTCTCGGTCATCTCGCTCATCACTTCTCCTTGAAGGTCTCGGTGGTCTCGGGTGCGGAGGAGGGCGCATCGTCCCTCGTCTCCAGCAGGGACGCAGTGTCGTCCCAAAAGGTTCCCACGTGGGTGCGGACTTCGATCATCAGCTTCCCGGCATCGTCCGCCGTCGCGCGCAGCTGCGTGCTCCAGTCGGCTGCGACCTCGGCGGCGGGCGACGCACGCAGCGCCCGCTTCGCCGCCGCGAGCCGCGGCGCGAGCGCGACTTCGGGGAGAGCGAGGCGCGGCAGGGGGGGCTCCTGCGCGATCGCCAACGCCCCGGACGGTACGGCCGCGAGCGGCGAACCGGGGGTGGCGAAGACCAGCGCCAGCGCGACGACGCCGACATAGGCGACCTCCGAAGCGAAGCGCGGCCGGTGCCAGAGCTGCGGCCAGAGAGCGTCCCACCAGCGGCGGATCTGCACCTCGAAGGGGAGCGTGCGGCGCAGCACCTCCGCGACGAATGCGGGGTCCGGCCGCACCTCGGCGAGACGCGGCAGGTCACGCGCGAGCTCGAGAAGAACTGCGTGGAGCGCTCGACAGTCGCCGCAGGCCGCGAGATGGCCGTGCAGGAGGTCGCGATCGATCTCCGCCAGAGGCTCGTCGATCTCGGCTGCGAGGAGCTCGTGCGCACGCCCGCAGGCGCGGCCGGCGCCGGACTCCCCCTGGATACCGCTTTGCGCGAGCACTGCGGGCGCGAGATCGGGCGCCGGCGCGGCGGTAGCGGCCGCCGCGGCATCACCCAGGCGAGCGAGCTCGAGGAGATCCCGGCAGAGCGCGCAGCCCGCGAGATGCTCCGCGCAGCGGCGCGCTTCGGCGGCGGGGAGAGTTCCCGCCAGCAGTCCCTCGAGATGGAGCTCGAGATCGTGGCAGCTCATGTCGCACTCCCGTACGACGGGTCGAGCGTCCGGATCGCCAGGGCGAGCTCGATGCGCGCGCGGTGGGCGCGGGACTTGACGGTGCCCAACGGCAGAGAGAGGAGCTCGGCGATCTCCTCGAGCTTCAACTCCTGGGTGTCCTTGAGGAGGATCATCTCGCGGTTCTTCTCGCTCAGCTCGCCGAGAGCGCGATAGAGCAGGACCTCCCGGGCGCCCTGCAGGACGGACTCCTCCGGCGACGGGTCCGGCGAGGAGATCTCGTGCGCGTCTTCGAGCGCCACGGCGAAGGCGGGAGTGCGGACCTCGCGGCGGCGCAGGCGGTCGATGCAGCAGTTGCGCGCCAGGCGCAGCAGCCAGGGGAGAAAGGCCTGGCCTTCGAGGAGGCCGTCGAGTCGGGTATAAACGCGAAGGAAGATCTCCTGGGCGGCGTCCCGGGCCTCCTCGCGGTCGCGCAGGAAGTGCAGCGCCACGCCGAAGACCCGCCCCTGATACTGCCGGACGAGCGCCTCCCAGGCGAGGTCGTCGCCCTGGCGACAGCGTTCGAGCAGAGTGTCTGAATCCAGCAAGCGCTCCCTCCAGGCATCGACAGGCATCGACAGGCATCGGCAGGCGGCGGCAGACGTGGGATCACGCCACCTGCTGACTGAGACGCAGGGAAGAGAGAAAGGGTTGCATCGGCGGCGCACTCCCGTTGCGCCCTGCCCTGGTGAGGGGCCGCCTCGAGGCTCCGGGTGAAGGCGGAGGACGCAGCCTGGAGGAGGAGAAAAGCGGCTGGCACCTCCTACTGGACTGCGCTGGCCAGGGCCTGCACCGCGGAAGCGGTAGCGCGCCCGGAGCCTCGGACGACAGGCGAAGGCGTCGGCTGAACGCCGTTCCCTGCGCATCGCGCGCGTAAGAATCCGACCGTATCGCCGTTGGGACAGTAGACATGCGCTGCGGTACGCCCTCGACCCACTTGCATCGGGACCATCGCGAGGGGTGCGGCGCAAGAAAGACGGCGAGACCTTGAAGCCCAACCTGAGATCCGTGTTCTTCGATGCCGACCGGCGCCTGCGCAACGGTTGGTGGATCGTCGTGTTCCTCGGCTTCATCGCCCTCACGCGTTTGGCTTACAAACCCATGACCCAGAGCCTTCGGGGCCTTGGGCTGGGCGAGCTGGGGCTCGAGCCCGTGCCATTCCTGCTCACGCTGCTGGCGACCTGGGGCTGCACGCGGCTGCGCGGCGAGCCGCTGTCGAGTGTAGGTTTCCTTCTGAATGCGCAGTGGTGGAGGGAGATCGCCCTGGGGCTGCTGGTGGGCACGGGCACGGTGTTCGCGGTTGTGGGCGCGATCTGGGCCATCGGCGGTGTGCGCTTCGCGCTGGACCCGGCGCGCAGTGCCGGCACGCTGCTCTGCGGGCTCTATGTGTTCCTGTGCGTGGCCCTGATGGAAGAGAACCTCTTCCGGGGCTTCCTGTTTCAGCGCCTGGTGGACGGTGTCGGTGCGCGGGCAGCGCAGATCGCTCTGGCATCGCTCTTCGCGCTGGGGCATTGGGGCAGTCCGGGCATGCAGGGCGGCACCCGACTCGTGGCCTCGCTGGATCTGTTCCTGGGCGCGGTGCTGCTGGGCCTCGCCTACCTGCGCACCTGCAGTCTGGCCCTGCCCGTGGGCCTGCATCTGGGCTGGAACTGGACCCAGGGCCACGTCCTGGGATTCGGCGTGAGTGGCTACGAGCATGCCGGCTGGTGGCAGCCCACCTTCCAGGGCCAAGCCGACTGGCTCACCGGCGGCGCCTTCGGGCCGGAGGCCAGCATCTTCAGTCCGATGTTGAGTCTCCTCCTGATCGTGCTGCTCTGGCGGTGGAAGGGTTCCGTCGAGAAAAGGGGGACAGACACCCAGTTCCTCGGCTGAAAGCGGCAGAGGGGGCATGGGGATTCGGGAAATCGCCTGGCACTTCGCACTGGAGAAACCTCGCCCCTTGACCCGGGAGCCTTCAATGAGTGGCACCTCACACTGCAGGAGACGCGCGGCAGCGCGCAATGCGGCACCACCTCGCAGGGCATCCTGGGCAACTCGATACGTGTGCCTATTCGGCACACAGCATGGTAGGCTTCCCAAGTGGCGAAGGGCTTCGGATGGGGTACCGAGAAGAACCTCCAGCTGAAGAAGGAGCGCGGGATCACCTTCGAGGAGATTCTGTTCCACATCGAGCGCGGCGACCTGCTCGATGTCCTCGAGCATCCCCACCCGGAGCGTTTCGCCCAGCAGAGGATCTTCGTCGTCAGAGTGGTCGACTACGTCTATCTGGTGCCGTTCGTCGAATCGGAGACCGAGCTCTTTCTGAAGACCATCATCCCGAGCCGGAAGGCGACCCGCGACTACCTGCGAAGTGAGGGGGAGAAGCCATGAAAAAGCCCGATTCCGAGGAGCGGGATCTGCTCGAGTCGATCGAGAAGGGCGAGTGGCGCTCGACCGGACTCAAGGCTCGCGAGCGGGCGCGTTACGAGCGCGCCGCGGCGGGCACCCTGCGCAAAGACCGGCGCGTCAACCTGCGCCTCTCCTCGCGCGACCTCGATGCGATCAAGAAGCGCGCGCTCCTCGAAGGCCTGCCGTACCAGACTCTCATCGCGAGCGTCATCCACCGCTACGCCGCGGGGACTCTGAAAGAAAGCGATCGCTGAACGCTTGCTCTGCCCGCAGTCCATATACTCGGTCCCATTCCCGAGGAGGACTCATGGCGAAGGTTTGGCTTGTGAATCGTCGGCTCGGCTTCTTGCTTCTCCGGGGACCTGCCCTTGCGGGGTTCGCGGTCCTGGCCGCGGGCCTTCTGCTTTCTTGCTCGCGAGGTCCGTCAGGTGAAACCGGCGGCGCGGCTCCTCGAGCTTCGCCGACGTCTCTCAGAGTCGAGCCGGCGAGAATCACCAGCTCGCCAGCGATCCCTGGACGAAAGCTGAGAGTCTTCGGGTCGTACCCCGGCGTCGGCGATCGAGAGCTCGAAGCCACTCGGGTCCAGTTCAAGAGCTCCGATCCGGCAGTGGCCTCTGTGTCGCCCTCCGGCGACGTACTCTTTCTTCAGCCCGGCATCGCCACAATCGTCGTGACCGTCGAAGGTGTCCAGGCGATCGCCTCGGTGGAGATCCGGAAGCCTCCCATCGCGCTGGAGGTATTGCGGGTCTCGCGAGGCGAAGTCACCGTCGTGGTGGACAAGCTGCGCCCCGGGCAGAGTTTCCGCATTTTTGGGACGACCGACCTCGAACAGGGAGTGACGCGGGTCACCGAATGCGAGCGCCTGGATCTCCTGATGAAGAACGCGACGCCGCTCGCGGAGGTTCAGCTCCCGGACGATAGTGGGACCTTCACCGAGGCCGCCGTTCCCTTTCCTGCGAACGCGAAGGCGCTCGCCCTCCAGGTCGTGACCAGCGATTGCGCGATCAGTCCAGAGGTGACCGCGGCCCCTTAGGCCTTGGGTTCGAAGGTCCCCGACGGGAAGCCCATCCGGAGCTTTGCCCTACTTCCGCTTCGCGTACAGATCGATCACCCGGTCGATCCCGTGGCGGCAGACGGGGCAGAAGGGGACGCGGTCGCGGGTGAACATGATGCAATCCGCCGCCGGGCGGTAGTAGCCCTTGGCTTCGTAGTTGGCGCCTTCGAAGGCGCCGACTTTGTGGGCGTGGGCTTCGGCGCCGAGGCGCTTCTCTTCTTCGTCGCGTTGTCGCGTGAAGAGGGCGTCCATCTCGGACTCGGGGCGATTCTCGGCGCGGATCTTCCGGCGTTCGGTCTGGATTTCGCGCGCGCGGGCTTCGAAGCCTTCCTTCTCCCACGGCGTTGGCAACGGGGTGCCGGGCTCGACCAGGTGCTTCCACTTGAGATTCGTCGGGTCGAGGAGGGCGGTGACGTTCGTCTCCCACGGCTCGATGCGGTCGGCGGCCGGGGCGTAGGCGACATCCGAGGTGTAGTACTCGTCGGCGAGCGCGGCGAGATGATGGCCGAACTCGTGGACGAAAACGTACGGCGCCCAGAGCGAGTCGGCGGCCACCGTGCTGAACTGGCCGAAGATTCCGCCGCCGCCGTAGGTGTTGCCGTTGGCGAGGATCTCGACGACCTCATACGGCGCCTGGGACGCCAGGTCGCGGAAGGCGCGGTTGTCGAACGTCAGGATGTAGCGCTCCGAGCGGAAGGCGTCATAGGTCGAGCCGGCCGGCGGGCGGCGGTGGATGCCGAGCGAGGGGCGCGAGATGCCGGACTCGGCGGCGGCCGGGCAGAGGCCCCAGACGTTCAGCTCACTGCGCCGGCTCTGGAACGGCTCGACCGCGAAGAGGATCGCCATCAGGCGGCGGGCGTCTGCCTCGCACTTCCCGCGCTCGGCGGCGGTGTAGCCGTCGCCCAGGATCAGGAAGTCGAGCTTCTCGGCCGGGTCGCCAGAGCGCTGCAGCGCAATCAGCTCGCCGGCCGACGGCGGGCGCGAAGCGTCGACGAGCATGTCGGCGGGATCGACCACCAGCGACCAGATCTCGCGGAAGTCGTTCGCCTTGTCGCGCTTCTTGAGGACGATCTGCACCGGGCCCGCCGGCCGCGGGAAGCGCAGCGACTCGGAGAAGGTGCGGTCGATCTCCGAAGCCTCGCCGGTCGTCTCCCACTCGCCGTAGATCGACGCGAAGCCGCGCGAGTAGAGGACGCGATGCGAGCTGCGGTCGATGACCTCGAAGCGGTACTTGCCGAGATTCGTGTCATCGATCGTCTTCGCAAGGTCGCCCGGCCACGGCAGCGGCTCGACGACCGCCCGCTCGAGCGCGAAGCGCTCCTCGCGGGCGTTGCCGGTGTGGAAATAGTCGACCCGCAGCGTCTGCGGCGGTGCGGCGGAAGCTGTCGCGGCTCCCGCGGAGACGGCAGCACCGCCCGCGAGTCCGAGGGGTAGCAGGAGGGTCAGCAGGGCGTAGGGGGTGAGGCGAACTGCGGAGGGGTGCATGCGGATCTCCATTAGAAAGCGGGAAGCCGGCGCCAGTTTACCGATTCCGGCCGCAGAACCCGGGAAACCGCTGGAGATCCGGAAATCGGTAACTGTCACCGGTGCTTGTCGAAGGCTTCCTCGACGCGCGGCTCAATAGTGGAAGCGCAGCTGGGCGAGCAGGAGCGCGTCGCCCTCCACCCGATAGACCATTCGGTGCTCCTCGGTGATCCGGCGCGACCAGTACCCGGCGAGCGCATGCTTCAGAGGCTCGGGCTTTCCGTTCCCGGCGAAAGGCTCGCGCTGCGTCTCCCGGATCAGCTTGTTGATTCGCTCCACCATCCGCTTGTCCTGCTTCTGCCAGTAGAGGTAGTCCTCCCAAGCGGCGTCGGCGAAGATCAGTTTCAATCGCCCAGTTTCCGCTCGACACCTTTGCCGGATTCCAGTTGGGCGACGGCGGCGAGGAGTCGCCTGGCGTTGGCGGGCGTGCGCAGGAGGTAGGCAGTCTCCTCGAGCGCCTTGAAATCTTCCAGCGAGAGCATGACGACGGAGCGCTCGCCGTTGCGCGTGATGATCAGGGGCTCGTGGTCGTCGCAGACGCGGTCCATCGCGCTGGCGAGGTTGGCACGAACAGTGGTGTAGGTGATGGCATCCATATCTGGGCTCCCGGACTGTACGTAATACTGTACATACAGGGGCGGCAGGTGTCCAGGGGGACGGCCTTCAGCTCTTCGCCGGGAACGCCTCCGCGACCTGCTTCTTGATCTCCTTGAGGTTCTCCTGCAGATACTGCTCTTCTGCCGGGGTCAGGATCGTGAACGGTACCCGCACGACGCTCGCGGCGAACTTTACGTTGAGCCAATGCTGCCCGAGCGCGATGCCGCCCGGCAGGTGGAAGTAGATCCGGCCGATGCAGCCGCGGCGGATGGTGAGCTCGACCTGGTCGAAGACCATCGCGGGGGAGTCCACGTTGGCGAAGAAAGCGATGCGGCAGAGCTCGCTCGCGAACGTCGGAAAGTACAGGATCGAAGGGTTCTCGCGGGTGGCGCGCCACTGCAGAGCCTCGGCGCCGGCGGCCCGTTGATCATTCACCGCCGCCATGGGGAGGGTCTTGCCGTCCGGCGTCTCGAGCGAGATCGCGTCGCGCGTGAGGGAGTAGGCGGGGGTTTTGCCGAGCTGCGTCATTCCGACCTCGAGCAGCATCCACTCGCCGCCGATCGCGCGGTTGGCGGACATGAACCCGAGCACGACGAAGTCCTCGTCGTTGTAGGCGACGCGGAGGAACTTGCCCTTCAGGGTGATGACCTCCGGCACCCCGGGCTCGGGCATCTGGACGGTGGGCGGGTTCGGAGCCTGAGCCACTGCCGGAGCTCCCGGCGCGAGCGCCGCCGCAAGGGACAGGAGGCCAGCGAGGAGGAACGACGGTCGGCGCGGGATCAGCATGGGCAACTCCTCCGTGGGACTCCGCGAAAGGCCGGCCCGCGGAGGGAATCAGGCTTCCCGGGCCGCAAGGCCCGTTCCCGC
>JAGPDF010000061.1 GCA_018057705.1 Thermoanaerobaculia bacterium
TGAAGATCTTCGACTTCACCGGCGACCGGGTCGCCGCGGTGGTGCTCGAGCCGATCCAGGGTGAGGGCGGCATCAACGTCGCCCCCGCGGGCTACCTCGCCGCGGCGCGCGAGCTCTGCGACCGCTATGGAGCCATGTTGGTGTTCGACGAGATCCAATCGGGCATGGGGCGCTCGGGCCGGATGTTCGCCTGCGAGCACGACGGCGTCGCCCCCGACCTGATGGCGCTCGGCAAGGGCTTCGGCGGCGGGGTCATGCCGATCGGCGCCACCGTCGGAACCGCCCAGACCTGGGAGCGCTACATCGAGAATCCGTTCCTGCACACCACGACCTTCGGCGGCAACCCGGTCGCCTGCGCGGCGGCGATCGCGACCATCGGCGTGCTGCTCGACGAGGACCTGGCCCGGCAGGCCGGCGAGAAGGGCGACTACCTGCTCGGCAGGTTCGCCGAGCTCGGCGCGCGCTACCCGAATCTGCTCAAGCTCTGGCGGGGTCGCGGCCTCATGCTCGGTCTCGAATTCGCCGACGGCGACCTGGGCTACGCCGTCTCGAAGAACCTCTTCGCGCGCCAGATCCTCATTGGCGGGACGTATATCAACGCCCGCACGCTGCGCGTCGAGCCGCCGCTCACCATCAGCTATCCGCAGCTCGACCGGTTCGTCGCAGCGCTCGACGAGTCGCTGGCCGCGGTCTACGAGGAGCACCATCTCTGAGCCCGAGCCGTATCCGCTGAGGCCAGTCGAGGAGGGCTGCTTCTGGCTCGCCGACCTGCCAGCGCAGCCGGCCCGGCCGGCGCTCGCAGGTGAGCAGCGCGCCGACGTCGCCATCGTCGGCGGTGGCTTCACCGGCCTGTGGACGGCGCTCTTCCTCAAAGAGCTCGCGCCCGAGAAGGAGGTCGTCCTGCTCGAAGCCGAGCGCGTCGCCTACGGCGCCTCGGGCAGGAACGCCGGCCAGATCGGCGAGACGTTCGACCACTCGCACAGCCTCGCGATTCAGCATTTCGGTGAAGACGAGGCGCGCCGTCTGGCCGGGCTCGCGCGCCGGAACCTCGACGAGATGGAGGCTTTCCTCGGCCAGGAGTCGATCGACGCCGAATTCGCGCGCGTCGGGCAGCTCGTGCTCGCCCTGACAGAAGCGCACACAAGGGATGTCGAGGTCGCCCTCGCGTCGGCGAGACAGCTTGGCATCGACGACTGGCGCGTGCTCGATCGCGAAGCAACCCACGAGCAGCTGGGAAGCCCGCTTCCCTTGTGTGCGCTTTTCGCGCCGCGAGCCGCGACGGTGCACCCAGCGAAGCTGGCCGCCGGCCTCGCCCGTGTCGCAGAGGGCAAGGGCGTCCGGATTCTCGAACATTCGCCCGTCAAACGAATCGACCGCACGGGCTCCGGCCTGAGCTTGTCGACACAGGCCGGCACGCTCCACGCACCGCGCGCGGTGCTCGCGACGAACGCCTACTCGCACACCCTGGCGCCGCGGCTGGCGGGGCGCTTCCTGCCGCTCTACGACTACGTGATCACCAGCGAACCGTTGACCGCCGCGCAGCGGACGGCCATTCGCTGGCAGGGGCGCGAAGGGGTCACCGACTGCCGGAGCTTCTTCAACTACTCGCGACTGACCGCCGACCACCGCGTGGTCTGGGGCTCGAGCGAAGCGGTCTACTATCGCGGCAACGGCGTCGGGCCGCAGCACGACCACGCGCCGGCGGTTTATGCCGCGCTGGAGGCGAGCTTCGCACGCTTCTTCCCGGATCTCGCCGCGGTGCGTTTCCCCTACCGCTGGGGCGGTCCGATCGCCGCCACCACCCGCTTCACCCCGTTCTTCGGCGCCCTGCACTCGGGCCGCCTGTTCTACGGCCTCGGCTATACGGGGCACGGCGTGGGGACGACGCGGGTTGCCGGCCGCCTCCTCGCCCATCTGGCGCTCGAGAGGCGATCCGAGCTCGCGGAGCTCGCCCTGGTGCGCAAGCCCCCCTTTCGCTATCCGCCCGGACCGCTGCGACCGTGGGCCATCGCGGCCGTGACCCGGGCCCTGCGCAAGGTCGACGATGGCGGCAGTCCCGGTTTCCTGCTGCGCGTTCTGGACCGTCTGGGTATCGGCTTCTCGAGCTGAGAGAGGTCCCGAAGCCGGCACCTGGGCGACGCTTTTCCGCATGCTAATCTCGCTCGAAACAGAGGAGGCACCGATCATGACCGAGCTTCGCGCGTCCAAGGCACTCTCTCATCTGGCGCTGGCAGCGCTGGCGCTGCCCTTGACGTTCGCCTTGGGCTGCGGCCGAACCGTCAAGGAGCCCATCCCCGCTCCTTCGACCAAAGCAGCCATGTCGCAGCTCGGGGCCGGCGAAGGTGCGCTGACCATCATCGCGTGGGCGGGCTACATCGAGCGCGGCGCGACCGACAAGGCTTACGACTGGGTCACCGGCTTCGAGCAGAAGACCGGCTGCAAGGTGAGCGTCAAGATCGCCGCGACCTCCGACGAGATGGTCGCGTTGATGAACGAGGGCGGCTTCATCGATCTGGTCACCGCCTCGGGAGATGCCTCGAACCGGTTGATCGCGGGCGGCAAGGTGCAGGAGGTGAATCTCGCCCTCGTCCCCGGCTGGAAGAACGTCGACCCCCGCCTGCAGAATGCGCCTTGGCACACCGTCGGCGGCAAGCACTACGGCGTGCCTTATCAGTGGGGACCGAACGTCCTCATGTACAACTCGAAGGTCTTCGGCGAAAAGCCGCCCACGAGCTGGAGCGTGGTCTTCGAGGAGACGACTCTCCCCGACGGCAAGTCCAACCGCGGCCGGGTGCAGGCCTACGACGGCCCGATCTACATCGCCGACGCCGCGCTCTACCTCAAGAAGCACAAGCCGGAGCTGGGGATCACCGACCCGTACGAGCTCGACGCCGACCAGTTCAAGGCGGCGCTCGATCTCCTGCGCCAGCAGAGGAAGCTGGTCGGCCGCTACTGGCACGACGCCAACATCCAGATGGACGACTTCAAGAACGAGGGCGTCGTGGCCTCGGGCTCGTGGCCGTTTCAGGTCAACGTCCTGGCGGCGGGTGGCGCGCCGGTCGCGAGCACCTTCCCCGCGGAGGGGGTCACCGGCTGGGCGGACTCGACCATGATGCACGTCGACGCGCCGCATCCCAACTGCGCCTACGCCTGGCTCGAGCATTCGCTCGACCCGAAGGTGCAGGGCGATCTCGCGGCCTGGTTCGGCTCGCTGCCGGCCGTTCCCGCCGCCTGTCAGGGCAACGCCCTGCTGGGCGACAAAGGTTGCGAGACGAACGGCTTCGGCGAGTTCGAGCGCATCGCCTTCTGGAAGACGCCGCGCGCCGACTGCGGCGACGGGCGCACCGACTGCGTGCCCTACCACGAGTGGGTGACGAACTACATCGCGGTCATCGGCGGACGGTGACCGCGGCTTGATCGCCGTCGAGTTCCAGGGCGTCTCGAAGCGGTTCGGCGAAGTCGAGGCGGTCGCTGGCGTCGATCTCGCGATCGCCAATGGAGAGTTCTTCACCCTCCTCGGCCCCTCGGGTTCGGGCAAGACGACCTGCCTGCGCCTGGTGGCGGGATTCGACCTGCCCTCGGCCGGCCGGATTCTCCTCGACGGCGCGGATGTCTCGAACCTGCCCCCCTACGAACGCAACGTCAATACGGTCTTCCAGGACTACGCCCTCTTCCCCCACCTTTCCGTCGGCGAGAACGTCGCCTATGGCCCGATGGTGCGCGGCGTCGGGAGCACCGAGCGCCGGCGGCTGGCCGACGAGATGCTCGCCCTCGTCGAGCTCTCGGGCCTCTCCGACCGGCGTCCCGCGCAGCTTTCCGGCGGGCAGCGGCAGCGCGTCGCGCTGGCGCGCGCCCTGGTCAATCGACCGAAAGTCCTGCTCCTCGACGAACCGCTCGGCGCGCTGGATCTCAAACTCCGCCATCAGATGCAGATCGAGCTCAAGGCGATCCAGCAGCACGTCGGAATCACTTTCATCTTCGTCACTCACGACCAGGAGGAGGCGCTCACCATGAGCGACCGGCTCGCCGTCTTCGAGGGCGGGCGGATTGCGCAGATCGGCACCCCGGCCGAAGTCTACGAATCGCCGGCGACCGAGTTCATCGCCGGCTTCGTCGGCACGGCGAACGTCCTGCGCGGCGCGGCGGCGCGCCGGATCCTCGGCCACGAGGGACTCTTCGCTCTGCGGCCCGAGAAGATCTCGCTGCTCGCCGGCAGGGAGAGCGCGGCACCCGGAGCCCGGCAGGTCGAAGGGACTCTGACCGAGATCGTTTTCGCCGGCATGGTGACGCGCTACACCGTGGCGATCGAGGGCGGTTTCAGCCTGCACGTGGCGGCGCAGAATCTCGCTCCGGCGGGTCGTGCCGCCTTCGCTCGCGGCGCCCGCGTCGTCCTCGCCTGGGATCCCATCCACGAGCGTCCGCTCGCGGAAAGCTGAGCCGCATCCCACGACAGGCAGCGGTCCCGAATCGTGCTCACCCGATTGTCGACGTTCCTCTACCGGCGGCCGAAGGTCACGCTCGCCCTGCTCCTCCTCCCGCCGCTCCTCTGGTTCGGGTTGGCCTATGTCGGCGCGCTCGTCGCCCTTCTCGTCCAGTCGTTCTTCGGCCTCGATCACTTCACGGGACAGGTGGTCCAGCGCTTCACGCTGGCGACCTACGGCGACCTCCTGACGCGCGCCAACGCGGACATCGTGCTGCGCACCGCCGGAATGGCCGCCGCGGTAACCCTGGCCGCGGCCGCGCTCGCCTTCCCGCTCGCCTACTTCATGACCTTTCGCGCCTCGAAGCGCTCGCGCGGCTGGTTCTATCTCGCGATTCTCCTGCCGCTCTGGTCGAGCTATCTCGTGCGGGTCTATGCCTGGAAGCTGGTGCTCTCGAAGGAGGGGATCGTCTCCTGGTTCGCCGACCGCGCCGGGTTGGGCGGGCTGCTCGAGAGCTGGCTCGCCCTGCCTCTCGTCGGCGGACCGTCGCTCGCGATCTCGACCACCGGCATGTTCCTGGCCTTCCTCTACGTCTGGTTGCCCTACATGATCCTGCCGATCCAGGCGGCGCTCGAGCGCGTGCCGCGCTCCCTTCTCGAGGCCTCGGGCGACCTCGGCGCGCACCCGCGGTCCACCTTCCTGCACGTCACCCTGCCGCTCGTCTTTCCCGGCATCGTCGCCGGGTCGATCTTCACCTTCTCGCTGACCCTGGGCGACTTCATCGTCCCCTCGGTGCTCGGCAACTCGAGCTACTTCATCGGCCAGGCGGTGCTCGCCCACCAGGGGACCTCCGGCAACATTCCGCTGGCGGCGGCCTTCACGGTCGTGCCGATGGGGATCATGGGGATCTACCTGCTCGTCGCGCGGCGAGCCGGAGCCTTCGATGCGCTCTAGGTTCTCGTGGGGACTCGCGCTGGCCTCGGGAGCGGTGCTGCTCTTTCTGCACGGACCGATCTGGGTCATCCTGCTGTATGCCTTCACCACCGACGAGTCGAGCTACGGCTTCCCGCCCCCCGGCCTGACGACGCGCTGGTTCGGCGTCGCCTGGGAACGCGCCGACCTCTGGCAGGCGCTCGAGCTCTCGGTGCGCGTCGCCAGTGTGGCGACGCTCGTCGCGCTGGTACTCGGCACGCTCGCCGCCGCCGCGGTCTGGCGCAGCCGGTTCTTCGGCCGCGACGCCATCTCGTTCCTGCTCGTCCTGCCGATCGCGCTGCCGGGCATCGTCACCGGCATCGCCCTGCGCTCGGCGATCGGCCTGGCGGAGATCCCGTTCAGCTTCTGGACCCTCGTCATCGGACATGCGACCTTCTGCGTCGTCGTGGTCTACAACAACGCCCTGGCGCGCTTCCGACTCACCGGGCGCTCCCTCCTCGAGGCCTCCATGGACCTGGGCGCGAACTCGTTCCAGACCTTCCGCTACGTGCTGCTGCCGAATCTGGCGTCGGCTCTCCTCGCCGGCGGCATGCTCGCCTTCGCGCTCTCTTTCGACGAGGTGATCGTCACGACCTTCACCGCCGGCCGGCAGGAGACCCTGCCGATCTGGATCTTCAGCCAGCTCACGCGACCGCGCGACCGCCCGGTCACCAACGTCGTCGCCGTCTTCGTCATCGCGGTGACCTTCGTCCCGATCTTCCTGGCCCACTGGCTCACGAGAGACAAAGGCGACCCAGGCAGCTCGACCTGACCAGCCACTGAGCCTCCCTCCATCCGCCACAGCGGATGCTGGAGGGGGAGCGGCCGGGCGGGAATGGGGTCCGGGCGCCCGGGCTGCGGTGCACCATCGGCGCTCACCGGGGGTGGAAGCCACCCCCGCAGCGACCACCACGACCGGTCTGTAGCCTATGAGCCCGGGCCCCATTCCCGCCCGGCCGCTCCCCCGACCACGAGAACGCTACGAATGCGGATTCGTATGCGAACGCGCCGCCGTAGCCGCATCAGCCGCGGCGAGTGCGAGCGTGAGCGCCTTGTCGAAGGAGGTGCCGATCGCGAGCTCACCCTCGCGGTTGCGCCACCCCGCCTTCGCGAGCACCCGGAGCGGCCCGCTCTGCACCCCGGCGAGGACCACGAACACGCCGCCCTCGCGGAGCTTCACGACCGTCGAGTCGAGCGCCACCAGTCCCGTCGCATCGAGCAGCGGCACCGCCCGCAGGTCGAAGACCACGACCTCGACCCCTTTGGCGACCGCGCGCACCGCCGTCATCGCCTTCTGCGCGGCGCCGAAGAAGAGCGGGCCGGCGATCTCGTAGAGCAGCAGGTTCGGCGGCAGCGGCCGGCCGAGGTCGAGCTCTTCGGAGGAGACGAGCGAGACCCGCGACACCGCGGCCATCCGCTCCATGAAGAGGATCGAGGCGAGGACGATTCCCACCGTCACCGCCACCACCATGTCGAAGAGCACCGTCAACGAGAAGCAGGTGACGAGCACCACGATGTCGGTGCGCGGCGCCACCTTGAGGATGTGCAGGATGTGCCGGCCCTCGGCCATCCGCACCGCGACGTGAAGGAGGAGCGCCGCGAGCGCCGCCATCGGCAGCCGGCCCATGAGCGGGGCGAAGGCGATCACCGCGACGAGCACGAAGATCGCGTGGAAGACCGCTGCGAACGGCGTGCGGGCGCCGGCGCGGACGTTGGTCGCCGTGCGGGCGATCGCGCCGGTGGCCGCGAAGCCGCCGAAGAATGGACCGACGAAGTTGCCGATCCCCTGCGCCAGCAGCTCGCTGTCCGGATCGTGCTTCTTGCCGGTCATGCCGTCGGCGACGACCGCCGAGAGCAGCGACTCGATCGCACCGAGGATCGCGATCGTGAACGCCGCCGGCAGGAGCTCCCGGACGAGATCGAACGAGATCACCAGTGGAGCGCCCCCGGCGCCCGGGAGGTTCCACGGCAGGAGCGGGGTCGGCGGCAGCCGCGGAATGCCGGGACGGGCGACGCCGTCGAGCATGTAGGAGAAGCGGTCGTCGATGGTCACCACCGAAAATCCCGGCCACCAGCGGGCCGCGAAGTGCGCGGCGACGCCGGCACAGAGCAGGGCGACGAGCGGCGCCGGAACCCGCTTCGAGAGGTACGGCCACCCGAGCAGGACGACGAGCGTGAACGCTCCGATGCCGAAATCGGCGGAATGCGCGGTCGGCAGCGCGCGGACGAGAACCGCGAGGCGCTCGAGGTAGTCGGGCGGCAGGCTTTCCACCTCGAGGCCGAGGAAGTCCTTGAGTTGGAGCGTCCCGATGACCAGCGCGATGCCGGCAGTGAAGCCGGTGGTGACCGGATAGGGGACGAACTCGATGAACCGCCCCATGCGGTAGAAGCCCATCGCCATCAGGATGAGTCCGGCCATCATCGTCGCGAGCAGCAGTCCGCCGAGCCCGAAACGGGCGGCGATCGGCGCCAGAATGACGACGAACGCGGCGGTCGGTCCCGCCACCTGCACTTTCGAGCCGCCGAGCAGAGCGATCAGCGCGCCGGCGACGATCGCTGTGTAGAGGCCGTGCTGCGGCGCGACGCCGGAGGCGATCGCGAGCGCCATCGACAGCGGCAGCGCAACGACGCCGACGACCATGCCGGCGCCGATATCGGCCTTCAGGTCCGCGGCGGTGTAGCCTTTGCGCCAGGCGCGGCGGAGGGCGCTCGCGACACGCACCGATTTCGCGCGCGGCAGGGTCGTGGAGCTGGAGGAGAGTGGCGTCATGTGTCAAAGAGACCGTGCTGAAGAGGATCGCTCCGCCCACCGCGCAGCGTCGACGATCCCTGGCGAACTCCGCGAATCGTATACCCGCGCCGTCTATCGCGTCGACTGCAAGGAGGGTCCGATCCTCCTCCGCGTGGGTGCAGCGAGCGCCGCGCTCGATCGCTGGCTGGAGACGCAACGGGCCTCCTGCTTTGCTTTCCTCAGCGCCGCGAACCCCGGCTCGGTTGCGCTGCCCGAGACCGAGAACCTCCGCCGCCACCGGCTGCTGGTCGATCGCCTCGGTGAAAGCGGCCTTCCGGCGGTCGCCGGCGAGAGCTTCGACCCGGCGACCGGCGGCTGGCGGGAGGCGAGCCTCCTGGTGGTCGGAATCGACCGCGAGGCAGCGCTCGCGCTCGCCCGGGAGTTCGGTCAGGCAGCCCTGCTGTGGGGCGAGATCGGAAGGCCGGTCGCGCTCCTGCCCACGGCGGGAGGAGCTCTCGAGCCGGACTAGTTGCCGGCCTTCCTCTGGGCTTCCTTGAAGTGTGAGGAGGTCGTGGGTACCTTGCCGTAGGCCTGCTTCGCTCTCGCCGCGTCCTTCAACCGGCGCTCGTAGATCTCCGCCAGCTGGAACCAGGCGTCCAGCCGCGTCTGCGGGAAGTGCTGCGTGAGCCTCTCGTAGGCCTCTGCCGCGAGATCCCATCGCTTCTCGTCCTCGTACATCCGCCCGAGCTCCCACCAGGCCTTCTCGGCGACCGGCTCGGCGGGGAAACGCGCGGTGAGATCGCGATAGGTCGCGAGCGCCGCCGGCACCGTGGCGCCCAGGGCTCCATCCCGGACGGTCACGCGCTGCTCGCGCTCGATCTCCGCCTTCGCCGCGAGCGCGCGCGCCGACCACGGCGACGCCGGATAGGTCGCGGCACTTTCGGCGTAGAGCCGCTTCGCCTCGTCCGCGGACTTCTTGGTGTCCGCCGCCTGCACGAGCTTCGCCTGCTGGAATGCCGCCTCCGCAGCGCGGGGGTCACCCTTGAAGCGGGCCTGGATCTCGACGTAGGCGCCGATCGCCTCCTGGCCGCGCCCGAGGCTCGCGAGCGACTTGGCGGCGAGGTAGTGAGCGTCGAGCGCCAGCGGGCTCGCCGGGTAGGCCGCGATCAGCGCGCGCGCGTCGGAGAGCGCCTGGTCGAAGAGCTTGGCGTCGAACTTGCCGCGCGCGACTTCGAGGTCGGCCGCTGCCGGGTCCACTCCGGGTTTGGCCGGAGTCGTGGCCGGCGCCTCGGGGGGCTTCGCTGTGCCCGGTTTCGCAGCTGCCGCGCTCTCCTTCGCCGGCTTCTCGACGGGCACAGCGACGGCCACCGGGGGAGCGGCCGCAGTGGGCGGTGCCGCAGGGCCCTCGGTCGCCGGCGGGCTCGCCACCGGCGAAGCGTCTCCCCGATCACCGGCGGCGTCCGCCGGAGGCGCCGGCGTCGCCGGCGAGTCGATCGGAGCCGGAGGCTCGGCAACCGGATTGAGCAGCATCCAGCCACCGATGCCGACCAGCACCAGCGCCACCAGGACGAACAGCACGATCACACCACGCTTGCCCAGGAATCCCGTCGGGCCCAGGATCATCGAAGTCCCGCGCTTCAACCCCTGGAGCTCGTCGAGCAGCTGGAAGCGCATCTTCTCTTCGAACTTCTGGAGCTGTTCGAGGAGCTGGCCGACGTTGGCGTAGCGCTTTCCCGGTTCGGTGGCGAGGCACTTGAGGACGATCGGATCGATGTCCGACGGCAGCTCGCGGTTGATCTCCGACGGCAGATTGAAGCGGCCGAGCGGTATGCGTCCGGTGAGCGCCTCGTAGAAGACGACGCCCAGAGCGTAGATGTCGGCGCGATGATCGACCACCGAGGCGTCGGCCGCCTGCTCGGGCGCGAGGTAGCTCAGGGAGCCCAGGGTCATCTCTTTGGTGGTGAGGGTGCCGAGTTTGCGCATCACCGACTCGACGCGGCCGATCCCGAAACCGCCGAGCTTCACGGCCGATAGGGTCGGTGAGACCAGGATGTTGCGCGGGTTCAGGTCGCGGTGCACGACACCGGCACGGTGCGCCACTTCGAGTCCCCGAGCGACCTGCTTCGCGACCTGCACGACCTCCTGCAGCGACAGCCGGCGCTGGCGCAGGACGACATCGAGCGACGCGCCTTCGACAAACTCCATGACGAGGTAGAGGATCCCCTGGTCCTCCCCGCGATCGAGGATCTGCACGAGATTGGGATGCTGCAGCGCGGCGACGGCCTGGGCCTCGCGGTGGAATCGTTCGACGGCCTCGGGGTCCATCGCGAGGGCCGGCGGCGACAGCTTGATCGCGACGGTCCGCCCGGTCGCCCTCTCCCTCGCCTTGTAGAAGCCACCCGCGCCGCCTTTGCCGAGCGGCGCGAGAATCTCGTAGGGACCGATCTGCTGCGGGACCTCAAGCACCGGAATCGGCCTCGAACACCAGCACGGTGTCTCCGATGATGATGCGGTCCAGGTTCTGCAGCACGGCGCGCGTCACCTTCTGGCCGTTCAGTTTCGTGCCGTTGCTGGTCTCGAGGTCGGTCAACACGAAGCCCTCCGGCTGCAATTCGATCGCGATGTGCTCCTTGCTCGCCTGGGTGTCCGAGAGCACGAGATCGCAGGTGCGGGAGCGGCCGACGAGGACGCGCGCGGCGCCGAGGGCGAGATCGCCGCCGGACTCCGGCCCGAGAGCCACGAAGAGCCGGCCGCTGGAGGACTCAGCCTCGGCCTTGCGCTGACGCGGAGCGACCTGCAGGGTGCGGATCGGGAAGGGGATGACGATGCCGCGCCGGCGGAACTCCTCCCAGATCCGGCCGCGGACGTCGCTCTGGATACGCGGCTTCTGCCCGATGTCCTCGATCCAGACGCGCAGCTCGTAGCGGATGGCGCTGTCGTCGAAGCCGAGCACGTTGACGTCGGGGGTCGGCTTCTCGAGGATGCCCGGAATGCCCTCGGAGGCGGCGAGCAGGGCCTGCTTCACGCGATAGGGGGGCGTCTTGTACTCGGCGGTGACGACGACGCGCTCGAGGTGCAGCGGGTGGGGGTAGTAATAGTTGATGATCTTCTCTTGCGCCATCGTGGCGTTGGGGATGATGAGGTTGTCGCTGTCCCGCGTGCGCAGATGGGTGGTGCGCCAGGAGATCGAGACCACCCGGGCGTCGATGTCGCCGATCTTGATCCAGTCGTTGATCCGGTAGGGCTTCTCGAGGCCGATGACGACGCCGGCGAAGATGTTGCCGAGGATCGGCTGCAGCGCGAGACCGATCACCAGCGACGTGATCGCCGAGCCCGTCACTAGGCCGGAGACATTCGCACCTGGGAAGCTGATCTTGAAAGTGATCAGCGCGGCGATGAAGTAGGCGATGCCAACGGAGACCATCGGCAGGAGATTCGGCAGCCGCACTCCCCGGTGCGGCAGGACGAGGTCGAAATAGATCATCCCGGCGAGCCGGATGACGGTGATCGCGCCGAGGAAGAGCAGGACCCACGATAGGACCTGATCGAAGGCCTCGTACTTGCCCGGGGTGAAGAGCGTGAAGACCCGGAGCCCCGCGGCGATCGCCCCGACGATGAGCACGAAGGCGAGTTGGCGCACGATCCGCAGCCGGCGCAGGGCTGCGACGACGCCGATCAGGATCGCCGTCACCGCAAGGCTCGAGAGAATCGTCAGGGTCAGGCGCACAGGCTCATTGGACAGTACGTGGAGTGCATGAAAAGAGGGCCAAAGATAACACAGGGGTCGGGGAGAGAACTCCCCAACCCCCTTGTCTGCAGGTGTTTCCGGCGTTGGCGCCGGGCGGCGCCCGGCTACTGGCGAGGGATCAGCGCGCCGAGCACGGCGCCGCGCACGACGCCGCCGATGACTCCGATCCCGCCCCAGCACCAGCCGAGGTAGTAGGGAAAGCCGGCGATGACGAGGGGATTGTAGAAGCCAGTGAAGAAATGGGCGATGCCGAAGAAGAGGCCGAACATCGCGCCCCCCTTCCAGCCTGCCGCCCACGTCGACCGCGTCTTCGCGAACAGGATCGCGACGCCGAGACTCACCGCGATCGACACGGCGAAGAACTTCACCGGGTTGGCCGGCGTCTGGCTGAAGGCCTCGGAGTACTTCTTGTAGGTCTCCGCCAGGAGAATGCCGTGCATCACGAAGTCGACGAGATTGGTGACGATGCCGGCAACGACACCGCCCAGGACGATGCGAGTCCAGTTCATGACGCCCCCCTCGGTCAGCCGCGCGCCGCGCGGCGGGTTTGGAAACTGGCGCGGAGCCTAGTTCACTTTCCTTCGCTTCGCAGCTCCCTCCCGGAGCCGTGGGCCTCTTCAGACCGATCCCCCGAAGGCCGTAATCCGAAATATTGGGGACTGTCCCCAATTATCTTAAATGTCGGTGAAGATTGAAGTTAGGAAAATTGGGGACTGTCCCCAATTTTGTTCTGGCTGGCTTCCGGACATGGTGCAGCCAGAGGGATTCGAACCCCCGACCCTCAGATTCGAAGTCTGATGCTCTATCCAGCTGAGCTATGGCTGCAGCGGTGGGAACGACAACGGCTGGGGATGCTGCTGGGGGTGGATCTGGGCTTGCGGGGCGCTGCGGTCGCGGTCATGGGGAGAAGTGGTGCAGCCAGGAGGAGTCGAACCTCCAACCGTCAGATTCGTAGTCTGGTGCTCTATCCAGTTGAGCTATGGCTGCGCGGACCGCCGCGTGAAGGGTGGATTCTAGCGAATCCGGGCTCCCAGCCGCAACCGTGCGGGTTTGCGCGCTTTCCGGGCACCCCGGAGGGCGCCTCGGGGGAGGCGCACCGGGCTACTCGATCAGCCCTTCGACCGGTGACGAAGCGTTGGCGTAGAGGCGGCGCGGGATCCTGCCGGCGTGGCGGGCGAGGTAGCCGGCTTCGATGCCGAGCCGCATCGCCCGCGCCATCGCCACCGGGTCTTTCGCCTCGGCGACCGCCGTGTTGAGGAGCACCGCGTCGGCTCCCAGCTCCATCGCCAGCGCGGCGTCCGAGGCCGTGCCGACCCCGGCGTCGACGATGATTGGCGTCGTCGCCTGCTCGAGGATGATCGCCAGGTTGGCGCGGTTGCGGATCCCCATGCCCGAGCCGATCGGGGCGGCGAGCGGCATCACCGCCGGGCAGCCTAGGTCGGCCAACTTGCGGCAGACGATCGGATCGTCGTTGGTGTAGGGCAGGACGATGAAGCCCTCCTTGAGCAGGATCTCGGCGGCGCGCAGCGTCTCTGCGGTGTCCGGGAAGAGGGTCTGCTTGTCGCCGATCACCTCGAGCTTCACCCACTCCCAGCCACCCAGCTCGCGCGCCAGACGCGCCGTGCGGATCGCCTCGTCGGCGGTGTAGCAGCCGGCGGTGTTGGGCAGCAGCAGGTACCGTTTCTGATCGATCTGGTCGATGAGCGAGCCCTTACCCAGCTCGTCGAGATTCACCCGGCGGAGGGCGACGGTGACGATCTCGGTGCCGGAGGCCTCGAGCGCCGCGGTCATCGTGGCGCCGTCTTTGTACTTGCCGGTGCCGAGGAGGAGGCGCGAGGTGAACGTGCGGCCCGCGAGGGTGAACGGGGACGGGGCGGGGGTTCGAGTGGAGGAAGTGGAGTCGTTGGTCATCAAGGGGGATTGTAGATCAGGCGGGCGGGGACGCCGCTCCCGCCTCCTCGGTGGTCGCGGGCTCCGGCACTCCGGATCCAAAGCGGGCTCCTATTTGAGGCGTGGTCGCCCACTTTGGATCCGGAGCGCCCTCGCCTCGCGGTGAGGCGAGGTTCTGGTCCGTGACCGTCTTTCGCTCAGCTCTCGAGGCGAACGTTGTCGATCAGGCGGGTGGTGCCGATCTTGGCGGCCAGGGCCACGACGGCGCGGTCGCCGACTTGGGCTACCGGGGCGAAGCTGTCCGGATCGACGACTTCGACGTAGTGCAGCACGATCTCGGGGTCGGCCGCGAGCTCGAGCGCCACGGCTTCGCAGAGCGTCGCGCTCTGCCGCTCACCGCGGTCGAAGAGGAGGCGCGCGCGCGCCAGGGCGCGTGAGAGCCGCACCGCCCGCCGGCGTTCTTCGGCCGAGAGGTAGGCATTCCTCGACGACATCGCGAGTCCGTCGGCCTCGCGCACGATCGGCCCGCCGACGATCTCGACCGGCAACAGGAGATCGCGCACCAGCTGACGGACGACCGCGAGCTGCTGGGCGTCTTTCTCGCCGAAGACCGCGATGTCCGGACGCACCATGCGGAGGAGGCGCGCCACGACGGTGGCGACACCGCGGAAGAAGTGCGGCCGGACCTCGCTTTCGAGCCCCATGGCCGCGCCCCGGGGCTCGATCCAGGTGCCGAACCCCTCCGGATAGACCGTCGCGCGGTCGGGCAGGAACAGAAGATCGCAGCCCGCCCGGGCGAGGAGAGCCGCGTCGCGCTCGGGGTGCCGCGGGTAGCTCTCGAAGTCTTCGTGCGGTGCGAACTGGCTCGGGTTGACGAAGATCGACGCCACGACCCGCGGCGCGTGCCGGCGGGCGATAGCGATGAGCGAAAGATGGCCTTCGTGCAGCGCCCCCATGGTCGGCACGAAGGCGATCGTCGCGCCGTCGGACCTCCAGGAGGACAGGGCGTTCTCGAGCCCCGCCGCGGTGTGAACAGTCTTCATCCGCTGAGCTTATCCGGCCCGAGATCCGCCTGCGAAGCGGCTCGCGAGCCGCTTCTAGCCCCCATACAACCGTTCGAGAGGCGGCGCGGCGGTGGCCGAGGGAAAGCCCGGATCCTCGAAGCACTCCTCCGGCGCCGGAAAGCGCCCCTCGCGCACATCGTCCGCGAACGCCGCGATCGCCTCGCGGGCGCCCCTGCCCTGCTCGGCGTAGCGCCGCACGAAACGCGGCGCGATGCGCTCCTCGATGCCCAGGAGGTCGTGGTAGACCAGCACCTGGCCGTCGCAGTAAGGCCCGGCGCCGATGCCGATCGTCGGGATGCCGACCGCCTCGGTCACCTCGCGGCCGAGCTCGGTCGGGATGCACTCGAGGACGAGCGCGAAGGCGCCCGCCGCCTCGACCGCCGCCGCCGCCTCGAGCAGCGCCGCGCGCGCTTCGGCGCCGCGGCCCTGGACCTTGAAGCCGCCGAACTTGTGGATCGACTGCGGCGTCAACCCGAGGTGCGCCTGCACCGGGACTTCGGCCGCCACCAGCGCTTCGATGACGTCGATCCGCGCGCCCTCGATCTTGACCGCCGAGGCCCCCCCCTCCTTGATGAAGCGCAGGGCGTTGGCGACCGCTTGATCCGGGCCGAGGTGAAACGAGCCGTAGGGCATGTCGGCGATGAGCAGGGCGCGCTGGAGACCCCGGCGCACCGCCTTTACATGGTGGAGCATCTCGTCCATGGTGACCGACAGGGTGTCGGCGTGCCCGAGCACGACCATGGCGAGCGAGTCGCCGACCAGCACCATGTCGACGCCGGCAGCGTCGGCGCTCCTCGCCTGCGGATAGTCGTAGGCGGTGACCATCACCAGGCGTTCGCCCCGGGCGGGGGCCTCGCGCAACTGCGGCACACTGATCTTCTTGCTGGGACTGCCCATCCGGCACCTCCGCGAAAACAGAAAACCCCTCCGCTTGCAAAGTGCGACGGAAGGGTTTCGCGGTGCCGGGGGACTCGCGCCGATCTCTCCTCGGGTGTCCGTCCCTCGGCGCTACAGGGATCGGGCCCCGACGCAGGCGGGCCACTCTGGGCAGCTTCTCTTCCCGTCTCGGTCCCGCAGATGCGGGATCCCAGCGGCAGGAAGATTCTAGGTCCCGTTGCGCCGCGACGCAAATCCTCCCTCGCGGCGCGGACGGACTCGCCTGCGCGCGGCTTTCAACCGCTGCTCCTCACGAGAGTCCACCGCAGAGAATCGGCGAGGAATGCGGGCTAAACTACAACGCGTGATCGGCAGCAAACTGGCGCACTATCGGATCCTCGCGAAGCTCGGCGAGGGCGGCATGGGCATCGTCTTCCTCGCCGAGGACGAGCGTCTGCACCGCAAAGTCGCGCTCAAAACCCTGCCGCCCGCTCTGGCGGAGGATCCGCACCGCCTCGCGCGCTTCGAGCGCGAAGTGAGGTCGGTCGCGACGCTCAACCACCCGAACATCGTCACCATCTACTCGGTCGAAGAGGCCGACGGCAAGCGCTTCTTCACCATGGAACACGTCGAGGGCAAGACCCTCTCGCAGCTCCTTCCGCCCGGAGGCCTGCCGCTCAAGGAGTTCCTGAAGATCGCGCTACCGCTCGCCGACGCCCTCGCCGCAGCGCACGCCAAGGGGATCCAGCACCGCGACCTGAAACCCGGCAACGTCATGGTCAACAGCGACGGCCGGGTCAAGGTTCTCGACTTCGGCCTCGCCAAGCTCCGCGAGTCCGAGACCACCGACGCGATGGGCTTCCATCCTCAGACCTCCCTCACCCAGGAGGGCCTGGCGATCGGCACCCTCGCCTACATGGCGCCCGAACAGCTGCGCATGCAGGCGACCGATCACCGCGCCGACATTTTCTCGCTCGGCGTCGTGCTCTACGAGATGGCGACCGGCCACTGTCCGTTCCTCGGTCAGTCGACCGCCGAGGTCATCTCCGCCATCCTCCGTGACCAGCCGGCGCGTGCCTTCGAGGAGAACCAGCAGATCCCGGCGCAGATCGACTCGATCCTGCGCCGCTGCCTCGAGAAGGAGCCCGCCAAGCGCTGGGCAACGGCGGTCGAGCTCCGCGACAAGCTCGCCGAGGTCTCCCGCGCTGTCGACCTCGGCCAGACCGGCAGTCTCGTCTCGAAGACCCCGAGCGACACGGTGGAGATCGTCCGCTCGCGCTCTACCCGCTTCGGGATCGCCGCCCTCGCCATCGTCCTCTTGGGCGCCGGCGCCCTCGCCTGGCGCGCCCGGGTGCCGCGGGCGGCGGGAGGAGGCGTCACGCTGGCCGGCGAAAATGGCGGAGGCGGTGGAGCCGTGCCGGCCGCCGCGAAGGTCCCGTCGCTCGTCGTCCTGCCACTCTCGAACTTCGCCAACGAGCCCGAGTACTTCGTCGACGGCATGACCGACGCTCTCATCTCCGCCCTCGCCCGCATCCAGGGCGTGCGCGTCATCTCGCGCCAGTCGGCGATGCACTACAAGGACTCGAAGAAGCTCCTGCCAGAGATCGCCCGAGAGTTGGGCGTCGACTTCGTGGTCGAGGGCTCCGTCACCCGCTCGGCCGACCGCGTGCGCCTGAACGCCCAGGTCATCCAGGCCGACCCCGAGACCACCCTCTGGTCGGAGAGCTTCGAGCGCGCCACCCAGGACGTCGTCGCCCTCCAGAACACTTTTGCCAGTGCGATCGCCCACGCCGTCCACGCGCAGATCTCTCCGGTCGAGGAGACGCAGATGGCCAGCACGAAGTCCGTCGATCCGAAAGCCTACGAGGCCTATCTCCAGGGTCGCTATTGGGCCGGCAAGCACGGCGCCGAGAGCTTCCGCAAAGCCCAGGGCTATTTCGAACGTGCGATCGCCATCGACTCGGCCTTCGCACCCGCCTGGACGGATCTCGCCGCCATTCTCCAGCGCCAGGGCTATTTCTTCGCGGACCTGGCTCCGAAGCTGGTGCAAGCCGAGACCGCCGTTCAACGTGCACTCGATCTCGACCCGACCTCTGCCGCTGCGCACGCTGTCCTTGGCGACCTGCATCTCGCGCGCTGGAACTGGGACGCGGCCGAGCAGGAAATTCGCAAAGCGGTGGGCTTCGAGCCCAACTCCTCCGTCGCCCACCTCAACTATTGGCGCCTTCTGATGCGGCTGCGCCGATTCGAGGAGGCGCGCCGCGAGATCGAGCTCGCCCGCACTCTCGATCCGGTCTCGGCGAACATCACCGCGAACTATGGCTACCAGTTCTCCGTCGAAGGTCGCTGCCAGGAGGCGCTCGGGTACTTCGACCAGACTCTGGAGCTCGATCCCGACTTCACTCTCGTCCACGCCTATGCCTGGCTCTGCCACCACCAGCTCGAACGGGATCCGGAACGGGGAAGGGAGCTGCGAAGCTGGCTCCTGGCCGAGCAGCTCGACGAGGTCGTGCCGGAGTTCGAGAGGCGCCTGGCACGCGACGGCTACCCCAGCGCGCTCTCCTGGGTGGCCAACCGGCTCGACGCGATGGCCGACAATCCCAACGTCACCGTGGGGCTGGTGGCCGGCCTTCTTGCCACGGCTGGCGAGCCCGACAAGGCCATGCGCTGGCTCGAGCGCGGCTACGAGAAGCGCGCTTGGAGCCTGGGCTGGATCGCCACCATGCTCGACCTGCAGAGCTTGCGCGGCCGCGAGGACTTCCGCAGCCTTGTGCGCAAGATGAACCTGCCCGATCCGGGCGAGTGATCGACTTAGTCGATCTGGATCTCTTGCGCGGCCGCGTACTTCTCACCCATGTACTTGCGGATCCCGGCCTTGTCGCCGCTGAGGACCAGCGCCTGCTCGGTGGCCGAGAGGCCGGCCTCCTTCATCACTTTCGCTTTGTTCTTCTTGAAGGCGGCGCGGAAGTCGGGATGCTTCGAGAGGTTGCGCAGGAACGTTTCGAAGTCGCGGTAGGCCATGAGATCCCCCTGATGGATGCAACGCGAGAATTGGTTTGACGAATCTAACACCGAAAAACGGGCGGCTGGGAGAGGCCATGGAGTTGAGCGGAGAGCTGCACGTCGTCGGGACCGGCCTCAGGATCGAGGGCCAAGTCACTCAGGAGTCCCTGTCGGCGATCCGGTCCGCCGACAAGCTCTTTCACCTGATTCAAGACGTTCTCACCCATCGCTGGCTGGCCGAGATCAATCCCACGGCCGAGTCGCTCTTCGATGCCTACGCCGTCGGTCGCCCGCGTCGCGAGAGCTACGCTGAAATGACGGAACGAATCCTCGCTCCGGTGCGACGCGGGCTCCATGTCTGCGCCGCCTTCTATGGCCATCCGGGCGTCTTCGTCATGCCGGCGCATGCAGCCATCCGGCGCGCCCGCGAAGAGGGGTATTACGCGGAGATGCTGCCGGGAATTTCGGGCGAAGACTGCCTTTTCGCCGATCTCGGGATCGATCCGGGGATCGGCGGCTGCCAGAGCTTCGCCGCGACCGACTTCCTGATCCGGCGGCGCCGGTTCGATCCGTCGAGCCACCTGCTTCTCTGGCAGGTCGGTTCGATCGGCGTCACCGATTTCCGCGACGAGGTACTGTGGAACCGCCCCGGCCTGGGGGTCCTGGCGAGGACGCTGGCCGAGACCTACGGCGCCGGACACGAGGTCGTCGTCTACGAGGCCGACCCCTACCCGACCGGCGACTTCGAAAGCCACGCCTGCGCTCTCGCGGAGCTCGAGCAGGCGCCCGTGACGCTCGCCTCCATCCTCTACGTGCCGCCGCTCCCCGAGCGCGCGAGCGACCCGGCGATGCGCGCGGCGCTGGGCATGCCGACGGTGGCAGGCTAGCCCGCTCGGGTACCGCCGACGGAATCGGACGACACCAAGGCCTCCGGCCGCTCCCAGTCGATAGACTGCAGAGCATGATCGGCAGCAGGCTGGCGCACTATCGGATCCTCGAGAAGTTGGGCGAGGGCGGCATGGGGATCGTCTTCCTCGCCGAGGACGAGCGCCTGCATCGCAAGGTTGCGCTCAAGACCCTGCCGCCCGCCCTCGCCGAGGATCCGCAGCGGCTCGCCCGCTTCGAGCGCGAGGTGAAGACCGTCGCGGCCCTGAATCACCCGAACATCGTCACCATCTACTCGGTCGAAGAGGCCGACGGCAAGCGCTTCTTCACGATGGAGCACGTCGAAGGCAAGACCCTCTCGCAGCTCATTCCGCTGGGCGGTCTGCCGCTCAAGGAGTTCCTGAAGATCGCCGTGCCGCTCGCCGACGCCCTCGCCGCGGCCCACGCCAAGGGGATCCAGCACCGCGATCTCAAACCCGGCAACGTCATGGTCAACAGCGACGGCCGGGTGAAGGTCCTCGACTTCGGCCTCGCCAAGCTCCGCGAGCACGACGGAACCGAGGCGATGGGCTTCCATCCCCAGACCTCCCTCACCCAGGAGGGCCTGGCGATCGGCACCCTCGCCTACATGGCCCCCGAGCAGCTGCGCATGCTTCCGACCGATCCCCGCGCCGATATCTTCTCGCTCGGCGTCGTGCTCTACGAGATGGCGACCGGTCACTGTCCGTTCCGCGGCCAGTCGACGGCCGAGGTCATCTCGGCGATCCTCCGCGATACGCCGCCGCGCGCCTTCGAGCAGAACGACGTCATCCCGCCGGAGGTCGACGCCATCCTGCGCCGCTGCCTCGAGAAGGAGCCCGCGAAGCGGTTCGGCTCGGCGGTCGAGGTGCGCGACGACCTCGCCGAGGTGGCACGCGCGGTCGACCTCGGACAGCCCGCGAGTCGCGTCACGCGGTCCCCGAGCACCCCGGTCCGGATCGCGACCTCGCGCTACGCGCGCTTCGCCGCCGCGGCGCTCGCCATCGTGCTGCTCGGTGCCGGCGTCTTCGCCTGGCGCACGCGGGTGCCGGCGGCCTCTGCGGCGGGCACCGCCTCGCCGATCGCCGCGCAGCTGCCCTCGTTGGTGGTCCTGCCGCTCTCCAACTTCTCGGACGAGCCGGAGTACTTCGTCGACGGCATGACCGACGCCCTGATCTCGGCCCTCGCCCGCATCGAGGGCGTGCGCGTCATCTCGCGCCAGTCGGCGATGCACTACAAGGGCTCGACGAAGCTCCTGCCGCAGATCGCCCGCGAGCTGGGCGTCGACTTCGTCGTCGAAGGCTCGGTCGCCCGGGTGGGTGAAACCGTCCGCCTGAACACCCAGGTCATCCAGGCCGATCCCGAGGCCACCCTCTGGTCCGAGAGTTTCGAACGCGCCGCCGCGGACGTTCTCGCCCTCCAGAACACCTTTGCCAGCGCGATCGCGTCGGCGATCCATGTGCAAGTGTCGCCCGTCGAGCAGAGCCGACTCGCCGCGACGAAGTCGATCGATCCAGATGCTTACGAGGCCTATCTGCAGGGCCGCTACTATGGCAATCAGTTCAGCGAAGAGGCCCTGCGCAAGGCCCAGGGTTATTTCGAACGAGCGGTGGCGAAGGATCCTTCGTTCGCCCCGGCCTGGGTAGGTCTCGCAGACACGTTGATGATGCTCGGTTCCTTCCACTCCGACGAGCGCGACGCGATCGACAACGCCGGCGCGGCCGCCAGCAAAGCGGTCATGCTCGATCCGAACCTCGCCGATGGCCACGCGGCGCTGAGTGAGGTCTCCATGAACCGGCTCGATTGGGCGGCCGCGGAGAGGCAGATTTCACGAGCGCTCGAGCTCAATCCGAACTCCGCGCTGGCGCGACGGCGCCACTGGATGCTGCTCTCGTGTCTGCTCCGGCTCGACGAAAGCCAAGGCGAAGCCGAGGCCGCCATGCGGCTCGATCCGTTGTCCGCGAAGGTGGCCGCCGACCTTGGTATTCAGCATCTCTTCCGGGGAGACCATGCGGGCGCCGTTCGGGCCCTGCACTCGGCCCTCGAACTCGACAAGGACTACAACCTCGCGCACGTCTATCTCTGGATGACCTACCACGAGATGGGCCAGGACCCGCAGCGCGGCGACGAGCTCCGGTACTATCTCGCCGACCTCGGGGAGCCGAAGCTCTTGCCGCAGTACGACGAGCGCCTCCGCGCGTCCGGATACGCCTCGGCGCTGCGCTGGGTCGCTCTGGAGCTCGATCGGCAGGCGGTCGATCGACCCTATGCCGCGGGAGTGGTCGCCGGACTTCTGGCCGCAGCCGGCGAAAAGGACAAGGCGATAGCTTGGTTGGAGAAGGGGGTCAACCGCAGGAGCTGGGAAATGGCATGGCTCGCGGTTTCTCCCGACTACAAGCCGCTGCGCGACATGCCCGAGTTCCGCGGCTTCCTGCGAAAGCTCGGGCTGCCGACGACCGAAGGCTAGAAGGTAACTTTGATCGCGCTGGCCTTCGCGTACTCGTCGCCGAGATACTTGCGAATGCCATCGACATCGCCGGCGCGAACGAGATTCTGTTCATTCGCATCCAACCCGGCTTCGCTCATGACCTTGTCCTTGTTGGCCTTGAAGGCCGCCTGAAGATCCGCGTGCTTGGACAGGGCGACGAGAAACGAGTGCAGGTCCTGAAGCGCCATGTGTCACCCCCTTCACAACTAAACTGTTGAATTGTTCACGAGCCTAGCATGAGGAGTCCTGGATGAAGAACGGCTCTTTGGTCGTCGTCGGTACCGGCTTCTCCATCGCCGGGCAGGTCACCCAGGAGGCGCTCTCGCACATGTCGCATGCCGAGCGCCTCCTCTACCTCGTGACCGATATCGCCACCAAGGAGTGGCTCGAAAGTCTCAATCCGAATACCGAATCTCTCTACGACAGCTATCGGGTCGGGCGTCCGCGGGAAGAAACCTATGCCGAGATGAGCGAGCGGATTCTCCGTTGCGTGCGCTCCGGCGAGCGCGTGGTCGCGGCTTTCTATGGCCACCCCGGAGTCTTCGTCGCTCCGTCCCATCTCGCGATCGCAGGCGCCCGCGCTGAGGGCTTCGACGCCCGGATGCTCCCGGGGATCTCGGCGGAGGACTGCCTCTTCGCGGACGTCGGTTTCGATCCGGGGGATCGTGGGTGTCAGAGCTTCGAGGCTACCGACTTCCTGCTGCGCCGTCGGATCTTTGACCCGACCTCGGCGCTGGTGCTCTGGCAGGTGGGCGTCATCGGCGTCCGCGATTATCAGAAAAGCGACCTGTGGGGACCGCGAGGACTCGCGGTCCTGCAACGCCGGCTGCTCGACACCTACCCACCGGAGCACCCGGCGATCGTCTACGAGGCGGCGCAGTATCCGATCTGTCCCTCGCTCATCCATTCCACGCCGCTCGCCGCGCTCACCGAGGCGCCGGTCACCGTCCGCTCGACCCTCTACGTTCCGCCCCTCCCCGATCGCGCCACCGACGCGGGCGTCCGCCTCGAGCTCGGCCTGGAAGCGGAGTCGGGCGGCTGAGCGCAGTCCGATACCCACTAGACTTCGTGGAGCGACGGTTGAGCGGGGGCGCTCCGGGACCTCGCAGCCGATAGACTCCGCGGCGTGATCGGCAGCAGGCTTTCGCACTATCGAATCCTCGAGAAGTTGGGCGAGGGCGGCATGGGGATCGTCTTCCTCGCCGAGGACGAGCGCCTGCATCGCAAGGTCGCGCTCAAAACCCTGCCGCCGGCCCTTGCCGAGGATCCGCAGCGCCTCGCCCGCTTCGAGCGCGAAGTGAAGACGGTTGCGGCCCTGAATCACCCCAACATCGTCACCATCTATTCGGTCGAAGAGGCCGACGGCAAGCGCTTCTTCACCATGGAGCACGTCGAAGGCAAGACTCTCTCGCAGCTCATCCCGCCGGGAGGCCTGCCGCTCAAGGAGTTCCTGAGGATCGCCGTGCCGCTCGCCGACGCCCTGGCTGCGGCGCATGCCAAGGGGATCCAGCACCGCGATCTCAAGCCCGGCAACGTCATGGTCAACAGCGACGGCCGGGTCAAGGTCCTCGACTTCGGTCTCGCCAAGCTCCGCGAGCACGAGACCACCGATGCCATGGGCTTCCATCCCCAGACCACCCTCACCCAGGAGGGATTGGCGATCGGCACCCTCGCCTACATGGCGCCCGAACAGCTGCGCATGCTCGCGACCGACCATCGCGCCGATCTCTTCTCGCTCGGCGTGGTGCTCTACGAGATGGCGACCGGCAGCTGTCCGTTCCGTGGCCAGTCGACCGCCGAGGTGATTTCGGCGATCCTCCGCGACACGCCGCCGCGCACCTACGAGCAGAACGAGCTCATCCCGCCGGAGATCGACACCGTCTTACGCCGCTGCCTCGAGAAGGAGCCCGCGAAGCGGTTCGCCTCGGCGGTCGAGGTGCGCGACGCCCTGGCCGAAGTCGCCCACTCCGTCGACCTCGGAAGGACCAGGAGCCGCATCTCGAAGCCCGAGAGCGGCGCCGTCCAGATCGTCAAGTCACGCTACGCGCGTTTCGCCGCCGCCGCCCTTGCCATTGTGCTTCTCGGTGCTGGCCTCTTCGCCTGGCGCATGCGGTCGCACCCGTCCTCGGGCGGCCGCAGTTTCGAGCCCGCTGCGCCAGCCGCCGCGCGCGTCCCTTCGCTCGTCGTGCTGCCGCTGTCGAACTTCTCGGACGAGCCGGACTATTTCGTCGATGGCATGACCGACGCGCTCATCTCCTCGCTGGCGCGGATCCGCGGCCTGCGGGTCATCTCCCGGCAGTCGGCGATGCATTACAAGGCGTCGAAGAAGCTCCTGCCTCAGATCGCCAGGGAGTTGCGCGTCGACTACGTCGTCGAAGGCTCCGTCGCCCGTCTCGCCGACCGGGTGCGCCTGACCGCCCAGATCATCCAGGCCGACCCCGAGACCACCCTGTGGTCCGAGAGTTTCGAACGGCCCGACGACGACGTGCTCATCCTGCAGAACAGCTTCGCCAGCGCCATCGCCGGCGCCATCCACGTCGAGCTCTCGCCGGTCGAGGAGAGCCGCATGGCGGCGGCGCGGAAGGTCGATCCGGAGGTCTACCAGGAGTATCTCCAGGGCCGCTTCTTCGTCGACCAGGGGCGGCCGGAGTCGATCGAGAAGGCGCGGCTCGCCTTCGAGAAGGCGATCGCGCTCGATCCGACCTTCGCTCCGGCGCACGCCGGACTCGCGGACGTCTACGGCTGGCAGGCCTATCTCTACGCCGAACCGTTCCTCTACGCCGCGAAGACCGAGGCCGCGGCACGCCGCGCCATCGAGCTCGATCCGGGGCTCGCCATTCCGCACGCGCTCCTGGGCGACGTCCTGCGCTACTACAAGTGGGACTGGGCGAGCGCCGAGGCTTCCTATCGCCGCGCTCTCGACCTCGACCCGAGCGAACCGCTGGTGCGGCGTTACTACTGGGGCCTGCTCTGCACTCTCGGGCGGTTCGCGGAGGCGCGCACGCAGATCGAGGCGGCGATACGCTTCGATCCGCTCTCTGCCGCCTCGTTCGCCGACCTCGCCTATCTCGAGCTCTTCGAAGGTCGTGACGACCTCGCGGAGCGCCACTTCCGCCGCGCGCTCGAGCTCGGGCCCGGCCTCCATTGGGCCTACTCCGGCCTGTGGATCCTCCACGGCCGCGCCGGACGGGAGACCGAGCAGATCGCGGCGCTGCGCGGCTGGCTCGCCGGGCTCGGGCAGACGGAGCTGCTCACGGCGTTCGACGCCCTACCGGCCGGGACGTCGCACCGCGAGATCGCCCGCACGGTGGGGCTCCTGGCCGAAGAGCTCTCCCATACCCGCCGGATTCCGATCGGCATCGGCGTCTCGATCCTCGCCGGGGCCGGTGAGCTCGACCGCGCCGAGCGCTGGCTGGTGCGCGCCTTCGAGGCACGCGATCCGGAGCTCGTCTGGCTGGCGATGGATCCGGCCTGGGAGCCCCTGCGCAAGCGCCCGCGCATCGTCAGCATGCTCGCCGAGATGCGACTCCCGGGGCCGGGCGCGTGATCGGCGCCCGGAAGTTCCTGGCGGCCTCCCTACTTCGCGGTCTTGGCCTTGATGGCTGCCGTCTTCGCCTTGATCGCTGCGGTCTTCGCCTTGATCGCGGCGGTCTTCGCCTTGATGGGCGCGGTCTTGGCTTTGATCGCCGCGGTCTTCGCCTTGATCGGCGCGGTCTTCGCCTTGATCGCCGCGGTCTTCGCCTTGATCGGCGCGGTCTTGGCCTTGATCGCCGCGGTCTTCGCCTTGATGGCAACCGCTTTCGCTTTGATCGCGGCGCGGTCGGAGTCGGTCCCGAGGTAGGCGCGGATCTTCGCATCGCTCCCCGAGAGCAGGAGCTCGCGCTCCGCCGGAGTGATTCCCGAGGCCGAAAGCGTCGCTGCGGGACTCTTCCGGAGCTGCTCGAGGTACGCCGGATCGCCGGACAAACGGACCAGGAGCCGCACGACATTCTTCTTCGACATGACCCATCCCCCTAGAGTTCGGCGCAGTCTACCCTCGCCCACGGGTCCGCGCACCCGCGGCTCGCTCCTGGTCGTCGGCGTCGGCCTCGCGGGTCCGGCGCACGTCACGCGCGAAACGCTCGGCGCGATTCGCGCCGCCGAGCGGCATTTTGTTCTCGTCGCCGACCTTCTCACCCTCGAGTGGCTGCTCGAGCTCGCTCCCGGCGCCGAGAATCTCGTCGACTCCTACGGCGTCGGCAAGTCGCGCGACGACACCTACGAGGAGATCGTCGAGCGGATGCTCGTACCCGTCCGTCGCGGGCGGCGGGTGTGCGCGATCTTCTACGGCCATCCGGGAGTGTTCGCGAACTCGCCGCACGAGGCGATCCGGCGCGCCCGCCGCGAGGGCTACGCGGCGCGGATGCTCCCTGGCGTCTCGGCGCTCGACTGCCTGTTCGCGGATCTCGGTCTCGATCCCGGCGAGGTCGGCTGCCAGGAGCACGAGGCCACCGACTTCCTGCTCCGCAGGCGGCGCTTCGATCCCTGCTCCGGGCTCGTCCTCTGGCAGATCGGAGTCGTCGGCGTCGCCGACTTCCGCGAGGAGGCGCTGTGGAGCCGTGAGGGCCTGGGCGTCCTCGCCGAGCGCCTGCTCGAGACCTACCCGGCCGATCACGGGGTGGTGGTCTACGAAGCGACGACGCTGCCGGTGGTGCCGCCCAAGATCCTCCACCTGCCGCTCTCGGCGCTCGCCCTGGCCGACGTCACCGCGATCTCGACGCTCTACGTGCCGCCGCTCCCCGATCGGGACACCGACATGGTCATGCTGCGGCGGCTCGGCTTCGACAGCTGATACCTCCCGCATCACCCCTACGGGAGTGCGTGCCCAGAAGGTTCCAGGGTTGTGCAGATTGCATTTCAGAAGTTCAATCTGCCCACCGCGACGGTCGATCGCGGGTTCGACCGCGGACCCCGGCTAGCGCTTGCGGGCGGGGACGAAGTATTCGGTGCCGCGAATCGGGCGCAGGAGCTGCTGGACGAGCTCTTCGAAGTCGCTCTTGCTGCCGGGGAAGTCGAGGTTGCGGGTGTCCACAACCAGGAGCGGCGAGCGGTTGTAGTAGTGGAAGTAGTGGTTGTAGGCGTCGATCAGCTCGGCCATGTACTCGTCCGAGATCTCCTTCTCGAAGCTCCGGGCGCGCTTGCGGATACGCGCCATGCAGGTGTCGACGTCGGCGGTGAGGTAGAGCACGAGGTCGGGCACCGGCACCTGCGGCTCGAGCGTGGTGTAGAGCCGGTCGTAGATCGCTAGCTCTTCGTCCGAGAGCGTGAGATAGGCGAAGATGCGGTCCTTCTGAAAGGTGTAGTCCGAGATCACCAGGCGCTGGAAGAGCTCCTGCTGCACGACCTCGTGCTGCTGCTTGTAACGCGACAGCAGGAAGTACATCTGGGTCTGGAAGGCCGCCCCCGGCCGATCGCGATAGAAGTCGGGCAGGAACGGGTTCTCGACGTCCTCGAGAACCTTGACGGCCTCGAAACGGCGGACCAGCTTGTCGACCAATACGGTCTTGCCGACCCCGATGGGGCCGTCGACCGCGA
>JAGPDF010000062.1:0-21040 GCA_018057705.1 Thermoanaerobaculia bacterium
TGGGAAGCGGGCCGATCCGGCCGGATCGGGACCGACGGGATCTCTTCGCCGTCGACTCCGTCGCGGGTCTCGACGAGCTTCACCGCCGCCGCCGCGACGTCCATGATGTCGAACTCCTGGGCCAGCGAATCGACCACGGCGCGGTATGCGTCGAGCTCACCGCCGACGATGGTCTCGCGGAGGGAGGTCTTGGTCAACTCGATCCGGCGAGCCCGAAGGTCGGCAACCGTGGGCACGGTTTCGATCTGGATCCTCTGTTTGGTGAGGAATTCGATGTTGCGGAGCAGGCGGTGTTCACGGGGCTCGGCGAGGGTGATGGCGACGCCCTCGCGTCCGGCCCGGCCGGTGCGCCCGATGCGATGGACGTAGGCCTCGGCCGAAGTGGGAACGTCGTAGTTCACCACGTGGGAAACGTGCTCGACGTCGAGGCCTCTCGCCGCCACGTCGGTCGCGATCAGCAGATCCACGGTGTTGGCCCGGAACTTCTTCATGACTCGATCGCGCTGTTCTTGCGACAGGCCGCCATGCAGGGCTTCGGCGCGATAGCCGCGGCCATTCAGCGACTCCGTGAGCTCGTCGACCTCGGTGCGCGTGCGGCAGAAGACGATGGCCGAAGCGGGGTTTTCGACGTCGAGCACGCGCCCGAGGGTCGCCATCTTGTGCGCCCGGCCCACCACGTAGGCCGACTGCCGCACGCGCGGGGCCGAACCCGCGGGAACCACCTCACGGTCGATGCGAACGCGCACCGGGTTGCGAAGGTGTCGGTTGGCGATTTCGGCGATGCGCGGCGGGAGAGTGGCGGAAAAGAGTGCCGTCTGACGTTCCCTGGGCGTCTCGGCGAGGATGGCTTCGATGTCTTCGGCGAAGCCCATGTCGAGCATCTCGTCGGCCTCGTCGAGAATCACCACCTTGATGCGGGAAAGCCCGAGCGTCTTGCGGCGGATGTGGTCGAGAGCGCGTCCCGGAGTCGCCACCACGACATCGACGCCGCGCTTCAACTGGCGCAGTTGCATCTCCATCGGCGAACCGCCGTAGATCGGCACGGCGATGATTCCCATGGCCTTGCCGTACTTGTGTACCGCTTCGGCGACCTGCATCGCCAGCTCGCGAGTGGGTACGAGGATCAGTGCGCCGAGGCGTTCCGCCACTGCGGCGTGCGGAGTGAGGATGTGCAGCAGCGGCAACGCGAAGGCAGCGGTCTTGCCGGTACCGGTTGCCGCCTGACCGAGAACGTCGCGACCTGCGAGCAACGGCGGGATCGCTTGCCTTTGGACAGGAGTCGGCTCCTCGTACCCTAAGGCTCCGAGTCCGGCGACGACCCGAGGGTCGAGGCCGAGCGCGGAGAATCCCGGGGCTGGATCGGTCGTCTTGTCCGTTTCTTCGCGCATGGCCATGGGTAGACGATAACCGGAAGAGGGCCAGGGGCAACCGACCGGCCGACTTGTAGCCTCAGGCCAGCGAGGTGCCGGAACAGTGCCGGAGCGTCGAAGTCCCTCCAAATCCTGGTCGCGAGGACTTCATGGCGGCGCCAGACAGGTCTCGTCCCCCCAAGAACGTCCCCTGGCGCGATTGGATTCCTCGATCGACAGCGTCCTTGCCGCAGCCTGAATCGCGCCAGGATATCGGCTGGTACTCGCACGGGGTCCTCCCCCAAGGCGAGCGCCGGTTTCATGCTACTTGGACCCCGGTGCGGCGAAGAAGGAAACTCGGGGGACAGGACTTCTTGGGAGACCGGGGACACATCGGAGGGACAGGAGGGCGGGACGGGACGAGCGATGGGCAGGCGACCCCTGAGCGGGTGTCCGCCTCGCTGTCCGTCGGCGATGGCCGGGTCGATCGCGGAGACGCCGATGTATACCTCGAACGTCACGGTCCTGCTGAAGCCCGAAGACTCTCCCACCGACGGGTGGGGTGCGGTCCCGTTACGGCGGGGTCAGCTTCTGAATCAGGCCGCTCTGGTCCCAGCTGTCCCAGCCTTCGATCATCTGGCCGTCGCGGAAGCGGAACCAGGACATGCCGCGCGCCTCGATCACTCGGCCCGAAGGGGGGATGCCGAGTCCCGTGCCGAGGTGGGTTCCGGTCACGCGCCAGCGGAGGACGACCTGATCCCCCTCCGCGACGCTGTCCTCGACCGCGATGCGAAGGTCGGGGAGCGCCTCGAGGAACGCGGCGCGCGCCGCCTTGAAGCCGGCGGGTCCGTGGACGTCGCCGCCTTCCATGTGACCGACGGCGTCGGCGTGCATGAGCTCGTCGATCACCTCTTCCCGCCGCTGGTTCCAGACTTCCTCCATCCATCGCAGCGCGATCTCGCGGTTCTTCCCGTTGGACGCCATCGATCGATCCTCCATGAGTTGAACCAGCCGGTTTCTGGCGGCGATTGTAGACCGATCGGGCAATGAGGTCTGCACCACGGCGCCAGCTCAGGCAACCGTGGCGCTCCAGGGCTCGGTGGCGCCATTCTCGAAGCGTTCCGCGAAGATGCCCTTGCGGCTGTCGTGGCGGACGCGCATGTTCGCCATGTCAGCCGCAGGCAGATTGCCTGGTATCGCCACGGCCAGGGACCAGCCGGCAGCGACCCGGCGCGGGGTCGGGTAGGATCCGCGCCCAGGGAGCTCTCCGATGACGACGGTTCGTACGGCCTGTGGGGTCTCACTGTGCGCGCTTCTGGGCCTCGCGGGCGGAGGCTCCGCCGACGGACCCGGCTGGAGCTACGACGGCCACGGCGGACCCGCCGATTGGGCGGAGCTCGACCCGGCGTTCGCGACCTGCGGGCTCGGGCGGCTTCAGTCGCCGATCGATATCCGCGGGGCGAAGACGGCGGAGCTGCCGGCAATTCGATTCGACTATCGGGCGGGGAAGCCGACGATCGTCGACAACGGCCACACCGTCCAGGTCGACGTGGCTCCGGGCAGCGCCATCGAAGTCGGGGGCGAGCGCTTCGAGCTGCTCCAGTTCCACTTCCACAAGCCGAGCGAGGAGAAGATCGACGGGAAGGCGCACGACATGGTCGTCCACCTCGTGCACCGCGACGCGACGGGGCACCTCGCCGTCGTCGCCGTGCTGCTCGACCGCGGTGGCGAGAATCCGCTCCTCGCGGAGATCTGGCAACGCCTGCCGCCGGCCAAGCACCAAGAGGTGCGCCTGGACCTCGAGCTCGACGCGACCGCCCTGCTGCCCAGCGAGCGCGGCTACTACACCTTTCAGGGGTCGCTGACCACGCCGCCGTGCAGCGAAAACGTGCGCTGGTTCGTGCTCAGGGCGGCCACGACCATCGGCGAAAGCCAGCTCGCGACCTTCGGCAAGCTGTACGAGTCGAACGCCCGCCCCGTGCAGGCGTTGCACGAGCGCGAGATCCTCGCGACGCCCTAGCTGTTCTGCCAGTCTGAGATTTCGGGGGAGCGATGCCCTACGACGAAGGTCTGGCGGAGCGGATTCGGGAGGTCCTCCACGATCGGCGCGAGATCGTCGAGAAACGGATGTTCGGCGGTATCGCCTTCCTGCTGCAGGGCCACATGGTCGTGGGAATCGTGAGTGACAACCTCATGTGCCGGGTCGGTCCCGATCGCTACGAACGCGCGCTCACCCGCCCGTTCGCCCGGCCGATGGACTTCACCGGCAAGCCGCTCAAGGGCTTCGTCTTCGTCGCTCCCGGCGGATTCGCCGAAGACGGCGATCTCGAGCTGTGGATCGGTGACTGCCTGCGCTTCGTCGAATCGCTGCCGCCGAAGACGTCCCTCCGCGCGGCGGTCGGGAGGCCAGGCCGTCGGTAGCCGCAGCACTGCCGAAGTGGCTGCCGGTTCCGGATCGGTTTACTGTTCCGCCGAGCCGTTCGTGTCTGCCCATCGCTGCCCGGGCGGCCGCCGGCTTCCTGTTCCTCGGACCCGCGAGCGGCCCGGAAAGAGACCGGAAATAGGGCTGGCGCAGGGGGTAAAGTGGCCTGGCCGCAAGAGGAGATTGCCCATGAGTCGTAGCAATTTTCCCCGCGTTGCCGCAGCGTTCCTGGCCCTCGTCGCTCTGGCGCACGCCTGGCGCGCCGTCGAAGAGACCCCTCTCCTGATCGGGGTGACCCCCATCCCGGTCTGGACCTCCTGGCTGGCCGCCGCGGTGACGGGCGCGCTCAGCGTGTGGGGTTTCAGAACCCGGAGCTGAATCGACCCCGGCGAGGCCGCGGGCTTCGCGGCCCGGCGAGCGCCGCCGGGGGGTAGGGCGGCGACCTCGGGGTTGGCCGGGCCCTCCGGTTCCGGCGCGGCGAGCTGCCGGAATCCAGGAACCGGGGAGCGTCGAGCAGCAGCTACGGCGCGCGGAAGGAGTTGAGAGCCTTCGCGGCCGCGGCGATGCCGGACTTGTCGCTCGCCGGAGCAGCGAACCAGATCTCGCCGATGTGGCCGTCTTCGAGAGCCAGCCAGGCCATGCGGAAGACGACGCCCGTGCCATCCTCGTCCTTGCCGGTGCCGTCCATGTAGAAGCCGCTCAGGCCTGCCTGCTTGGCATCGGTCGGATCCCCAACGGCGACATTCTTGTAGTTCTCTTCGAGGTAGGCCACGGTTTCCGCAATCGCGTCCTCCATCGCGCTCTCGCTGCCCGCGATCGTGCGGAAGGCCAGATACACCCCGCTGTCGCTGTTCACGTGGACGAAATCGCCGACCTCCTCGCCCGGCTCGACCTCCCAGCCGTCCGGGAGATCGACCAGGAAGCTGGCGTCCTCGGTCGAGGGATAGCCCAGGGTGCCGGCCCCCGCCTGGACGGCGACGAACGAACCGGCGAGCAGCAGCAGAGGCACCAGCGCGAGATTGCGAACGACCAGTTTCATTACGTTCTCTCCTTGGAAGACTGCAGTGGAACCGTCTCGAAACATCAAGCATATTGTCGAAGCGCCCAAAAGTGGAGGCGCCGGGCGCTCCGTTGGCCCGGATTCGCGAGCCCCTCGGAGTACCCCACCCGATAGCGGGGTGCGCCGGATCCGGTGGAGTGGTTCCATGGTGGACGAGGAGGTCCTCTCATGCCTGCCATGCCACAGTCGGTCGCCGAGTTCCTCAAGAGCCGCCGCATTGCTGTCGCCGGTGTGTCGCGCACGAACGGCGTCGGCAACGCCGTGCTCAACAAACTCCGCTCCGCGGGCTACAAAGTCGTGCCGATCAATCCCCATGCCACCGAGCTCGAGGGCGCGACCTGCTATCCGGAGATCGCCGCCGTGCCGGGCGAGCTCGATGCCGTGGTGTTCGCGAGCCACCCGCGGTTCGCGGCCGCCTGCGTGCGTCAGTGCGCCGAGCGCGGCGTGCGGAGAATCTGGTTCCACCGCTCGTTCGGCGAGGGGAGCGTTTCGGAAGAAGCCGTGCTCGAATGCCGCACTCGCGGCATCGAGCCGATCGTCGGCGGCTGCCCGCTGATGTACTGCGAGCCGGTCGACCTGGCCCATCGCTGCATGTGCTGGTGGCTGCGCCACAAGGGGCGGGTCCCGACCTGAAGAGGGGCGCGCGCCGGAGCCTTCCCACTTCTGCCTGGTCCTGTTTGTACAACGGCCTCCTCGCGCAGGAGCGCAGCCCGCCGGGAACAGCGATTCACCGGTCTCCCCAATCCGGAATGGCAGTTGCAGTTGAGATCCACTGCGGGTCCATTGCCGGTCCTCTTCCGGTCCATTCAAGGTCCATCGCAGGTCTGGGACCGCCCGGCACCTGCCGGGCTCAACGCATGGCTGCGAGGGAGATCCAGTCGACGAAGACTGCAACCGAAGCCGACGTCACCCAGCCGAGCTCCTCCCTTCGCGGCGAGCTTTCCGCGGTCGAGGCCTGCGAGCAGTCGATCGCGAAGATCGACGACGAGCCCACCTTGCGCGCCGAACTCGAAGGCTGCCGGCTGTCGCACCAGCGCCGCGCGGCCATCCTGGGGTAGTTTTCGCGTCAGCCGTCGAGAAGATCCCATTCCACCCGAGCCGCCCGGAGGCCAGCCGACCATGCCGACCCAAACCGTTCGACTGCACCGTGTTCTGCGCACGACTCCCGAAAAGGTCTATCGGGCGTTTCTCGATGCAGGCGCCATGGTCAAGTGGCTGCCGCCGCACGGTTTCACAGGAGAGATCCACCACCTCGACGCCAGAGTGGGAGGCACCTTCAGGATGTCGTTCACGAACTTCGGCAACGGACAGAGTCACTCTTTCGGCGGCGAATATCTCGAGCTCGTCCCGAACGAACGGATCCGGCACACCGACAAGTTCGAGGATCCGAATCTGCCGGGCGAGATGCAGGTGACGGTCTCCCTGCGTCAGGTCTTCTGCGGAACCGAGCTCCACATCGTCCAGGAGGGCATCCCCGAGGTGATTCCGGCCGAAGCGTGCTACCTCGGCTGGCAGGAGTCGCTGACGCTCCTCGCGCAACTCGTCGAGGCGGTGGTCCCCGGGGGATGACACTGGCAGCGAACAAGCCCAGGATGCCCGAAACCACCGTCGAGATCCGGTTCGCCGCCATCGCGCCCTGGGGAGCGGGGCCCGCAACCCTGCGCGGCCCGCCAGCGTACAGAGAGGGGAGCTTCATTCCGGTGCGGTAGCTGGCGACAGGGGAGCCTCTCCATGAGCGGACAGAGCCGATTGGGTGCACTTTGTGCGCTGGCGATACTCTTCGAACCTGCACTCCGCTCCCAGACTGCGGAGACTCTCGCGATCGCCCCGGATTCTCCGCGCTGGCAGCTGCAGGGAGAGGCCCGGGTCGTCGACTATCTCGGCCGCAAGTGCCTGTCTCTCGACGGCGGAGCGGCGGTCCTCTCCGACTTCGAGCTGCGCGACGGGGTGATCGACGTCGACGTCGCCACCGCCGCGACCCGGGGGTTCTTCGGCATCCAGTTCCGCATCGCGGAGAGCGGCACCGACGCCGAGTGGATCTATCTTCGGCAGCACAAGTCCGGTCTCTCCGACGCCATGCAGTACACACCCGTACTGGGCACCGGCCTCAACTGGCAGCTCTACAGCGGTCCGGGGTTCACCGGCGTGGTCGAGATTCCGAAGGACGCCTGGTTTCATCTCCGCCTGATCGTCGCCGGAGCGCAGGCCCGACTCTTCGTTCACGACATGAAGACCCCGGCGCTCGTCGTGAACGACTTGAAGAGCGGCATCGAGAAGGGGCAGGTGGCGCTCGCAGTCCTCACGGGGGCGACTTGCTTCTCGAACTTCGCCATCCGGGAGTCGCCCGAAGTGCCCCGGGAGAGGCGCTCGCCGCCGATGCCTGATGGGGCGCTCACCCGATGGAGCCTGTCGCCGGCATTCGACGCGCTCGAGCGGAACCTGGAGCGTCCGCTTTCGTCCGCCGAAACGAAGGCCATCGTCTGGCAGGAGGTGGAGGCGGAGCCGCCCGGCCTCGTGGTCATCAATCGCTATCGCGACAGTCCTCATCCCAGGGTGTCGTTCGCAACCGATTTCTCGAAGCGCCTGGATCCGCAGCCGGGAATGAAGGTGGTGTATGCCCGGACCCGGATCGAATCCGATCGCGACCAGGTGAAGAAGCTGCAGCTCGGATACAGCGACGACGTCAGCCTGTTCCTCAACGGGCAGATCCTGTTTCGCGGCCGGAGCGCGCAGAACTTCCGCGACCCCGCGTTCCTCGGCATCGTGAGTCCCGAGAACGACGCCGTCTATCTGCCGCTGCGCAAGGGCACCAACGAGCTGGTGCTGGCGGTGAGCGAGCTCGGCGGAGGATGGGGATTCATCACCCGGCTGGTGGACATCGCGGACTGAGGACCGAGTGTCCTCGCGAGCCGTTGTCGTAGCCTGTCGGTCGGCGGGCGGCTCCTCCGCAGTGGAGTCCGCCGGGCCGCCGGGATGGGACGCACGTCCATCGATGCGCCGGTAGGCGAGGTCCGCGGGAGACCTGGATGATCATGGCAGCAGCCTTTCTGCACTCATGAGGCAACCCATGCAAATTCTCGATGCCATCGGCAATACCTCGATGGTCCGGCTGCACAGGGTCGTGCCGCCCGGGTGCGGTGAGATCTACGCCAAGCTCGAGTGGGAGAACCCGACCGGGAGCGTCAAGGATCGAATGGCGGCGGCGGTCATCGCCCGCGCGGAAGAGGACGGCCGGCTCCGGCCGGGCGACACCGTCGTCGAGTACACCGGGGGCAGCACCGGAGCCTCCCTGGCCCTGGTCTGCGCCGCCAAGGGTTACCGACTCCGAATCGTCACCTCCGACGCCTTCAGTCCGGAGAAGCTCCGGCAGATGGCGGCGCTGGGTGCCGAGCTCACGCTGGTGCCGAGCGAAGGTGGCAAGACCACCCGAAAGCTCATCCTCGATATGGTCGAGACCGCACGCGAGCTCGCCCGTGAGCCGCACACCTTCTGGACCGACCAGCTCCACAACCATGACGCCATCGCAGGCTATTTCCCGCTGGGCGAGGAGATCTGGCGCCAGACCGGCGGCGCGCTCGACGCCTTCGTGCACAGCGTCGGAACGGCCGCCGGCTCGCGCGGCGTCGCGACTGTCCTCAAACGCCACCGACCGGAGGTGAGAATCGTCGTCGTCGAACCGGCCGAATCGCCGGTCCTCGGTGGCGGCGAGGCCGGGCCGCACAAGATCGAAGGGGTGGGCATCGGCTATGTCCCGCCGCTTTGGGAGCCGGCGCTGGTCGACGAGGTGACGGCGGTCGCGACCGACGAGGCGAAGGCGATGGCGCGGCGGCTGGCGCGGGAGGAGGGGTTGTTTGCCGGGACCTCGTCGGGTGGAAACGTCGTCGCCGCGATTCGCGTCGGCCTGCGCCTGGGCCCAGGGAGCCGGATCGTCACGCTGATGTGCGATTCGGGTCTCAAATACCTCCAGACCGACGTCTTCCAGCCGGCTTGAGCTCCCGCCTCATCCCACCCGATCGCGGGTGCGGAGGACCTCGATGCGACGGCATGCACGTGATTCGACCCATTTGTACAACTGCCCGCCGCGACAGGAAGCCGGCCGCCGGAAACCCGCGTAGCCACGGCCTCTCCAATCTGGAACGCCAGTTGCAAACATGCCTGCGTTGAAGGTCCGTGGCAGGTCCGGGACTCCTCGGACTCTGCCTCACTCAACGCAGGTTTTCCAGGGAGATCCATCGATGAAGACCGCAACCGAAACCGACGTCACCCAGCTGAACTCCTTCCTTCGCGGCGAGCTTTCCGCGGTGGAAACCTACGAGCAGGCGATCGCGAAGCTCGACGACGATCCCGCGCTGCGCGCCAGGCTCGCGGATTGCCGGATGTCCCACCAGCAGCGCGCTGCGCTGTTGCGGGACGAGATCACGCGCCGCGGCGGCGAGCCGGCGGAAGGCTCCGGTGTCTGGGGCGCCTTCGCGCAGCTCGTCGAGGGCGGCGCGAAGGTGTTCGGCAAGAAGGCCGCGATTGCCGCGCTCGAGGAGGGTGAAGACCACGGTCGCGACGACTACCGGGCGGAGCTCGACAATCTCGACTCCGACATCCGGATGTTCGTCGAGACCAAGCTCCTTCCGGAACAGCTCCGCACCCACGACACCCTTTCTGCGCTGAAGCACTCCCTGTAGGGCCCATCGGTCCGCGGCGAGGCCTCGGCAGCCGGGTTACTCCGAGGCCTCGCCGGGTGGATCGCCGGAATTCACAGGACGGCTGACGACCAGGCGCCGGTGTCGCCGCCGGCGAATCCGTCATGAAAAAGGGCGACGGGGAGTCGGGCGCCGTCGGTCTCGAAGGCGCCGATGTCGCAACCGTCGGTGCTGTCCGGGACCACCGGGTTGTCGACAGCGCGTTGCAGCGTCTCCAGATTGCCATAGCCCCGCTGGTCGCTGGGCTCGCCGGGACATTCGCCGTGGTCGACCAGGAGGCTTCCGGGAGTGGGGGCGTGTGTCTTCGTCGGCCCGCCGTTGTCGGCGAGCCCAGCGAGCGCGGCGAAGATCGGCGCCGCGCGACTTCCGACCCAATCATCGTTGGAGTTCGGCCCGCCGAGGGGAAAGGCGGCACCGCCGCCATCGCGGGCGCCGATGAGATTTCCGCCCAGCGAGAGAATTGCGGAGTTTGGACCAACGGCGAGGTCGCTCGCCAGCGTGCCGCCGAGATTCCCAGCGACCACGCTGCTCGAGAGCTCCAGGGCCGAAGGATAGAGGGCATCGGCATGAGCGAGAAGGCCGCCGCCCACCTCCTCGGTATCGTCCAGGTTCGTATCGGCGGTGTTGGCGGTGATCGTACTGCCTGCAATGCGGACGGTACCGTAGATGAGTCCGATGCCCGCACCCCAGTCGCCGCAGCTGTTGCCACTCACCGTCGAGCGCCGGATCTCGCCGTTCGCCCAGCCGAATACGATTCCGCCGCCGACGGACTCGCCGTCTCCCGTGTTTCCCGAGACGGTCGAGTCCTCGACCAGCATGAAAGCGGTGGGTGCTGCGCCTCCTGCCGCTTCCGTCAATAGTTCCGGGTAGCCTTCGCCGAGCAAGTAGACTCCCCCGGCTCCGAGAGCGCCGAGGTTGCCGTCGACCGTGCTGCGCTGAAGCGTGATGGAACCGGCGGAGTCACCATAGATCCCGCCGCCCGCCTCCGCGGACTCGCAGGCGGTGATCCGGCTGTCGACGACTTCGAGGTGGTCCCCGGTGCGCACCGTGATGCAACCGCCACCGATCGGATTCAGTCCGTTGCGGACGGTCATCCGCTCGACCCGGAGCGTGCGGCCGTTGGGCGCACCGTTGAAGAACAGCATCCGGTGATTCGCACCGTTGAGGGTGAGCGCGCCGGTCGCCGGTCCGGAGAGGGTCAGTGAGCGCGTGATCGTCGGCAGGTCCGAGGCGAGGACGATCGTGCCGGTGAGGTCGATGCGTACTCGGTCTGAACCGCTGCCGGCCGGGCATCCAGAGTAGGCCAGGTCGGTGTTCGCGGCCCGGATCGCTTCGCGAAGCGAGCACTGGCCATCGTCGACTTCGGTATCGGTGAGTGTGTCGACAGCGATCGTCGCCGCGCTCAGCGGCGTCGCAATCCCTCCCGCGCCCAGGGACGCGCAGAGACCGCTGGCCACGACGACGGCGCCGACGCGGGCCAGTTTCGGGAGCCATGACGCCAGTGTTTGCAGACGATGGGTTCGAGACATGAAGGCCTCCTCACCTGGATTCGCGCCAAGCGAACGTCCATCTGGACATCGACGCCGCTTCGCCTCACGCCGGGCACGCGGTTAGACTTCCTGCATCCAGGGAGGCACGATGAGCGACGCCAAGTGGGTGGATCTCGGACCGGTGGCTGCGTTGAAGGATCGCCCGGTGCGGGCGCTGACGATCGATCGCACGCGCATCGCGCTCACTTTCAAGGACGGCAAGTTCGGCGCGATCTCCGGCATCTGCAACCATGTCGGAGGGCCATTGGGCGACGGAACCATCGCCGGCGATTACGTCGTCTGCCCCTGGCACGGCTGGAAGTTCCATTGCACGACCGGAGAAGGGGAGCCGGGCTTCGAGGCCGACCAGGTGCCCTCTTACGAGGTCGAAGAGCGCGATGGGCACCTGTTCGTGAACCTCGAAGCGGTTTCGAAGCGGGGCCGGCTGCCGCACGAGCCGCACCCTCTCGCGCGCAAGCCCGAACGTGCGCCGGGACCGATCCGGGTGGTCGGCATCTCGACGACGGTGATGAATCGGGATCTGCCGCGCTTTTCGACTTCGGACGAGCTGCTCGCCGCGGCGCTCGGGCACTCCGGCGAGGCGCTCGACTGCGAGCATCGGATGATCAAGCTGAACGATCTCTCCTTCCGCTCCTGCGAGGGCTACTACTCGAAGAGCGCCCGGGCCTGCACCTGGCCGTGCTCGATCACCCAGATGGACGCCGAAGACCAGCTCGACCGGGTCTACGAGGCGATCGTGCATTGGGCGGACGTCATCCTGGTGGCCACTCCGATCCGCTGGGGCGCGGCGTCCGCGCTCTACTACAAGATGGTCGAACGCATGAACTGCATTCAGAACCAGATCACCCTGCACAATCGCGTACTGCTCAAGAACAAGGTCGCCGGTTTCATCATCACCGGCGGCCAGGACAACGTGCAGGCGGTCGCCGGCCAGATGCTCGGCTTCTTCGCCGAGATCGGCTGCGTGTTTCCGCAGTACCCCTTCATCGCCCATTCGCGCGGCTGGGACGCCGAGGACATGGAGAGAAACGTCGCCTCGGTGCGTGACTCGCCCGACCTGCACGAAGCGGCGCGCGCGCTCGCGGCGCGCGCGGTCGACATGTCGCGTATCCTCACCGCGTCGTCGATCGAGGATCGGAGGCTCCTGCGCGGCGGCCGGAAGGCGTTCGGCCCCGACCGTCTGCAAGGCCTGCACGATCCCAACGGCTAACCCACGCGGCGCCAGCCGCCCCACCGACGGAGACTGCCGCATGGCCAGCACCGACCCGCGAATCGACGCCTACATCGCCCAAGCCGCTCCCTTCGCCCAGCCGATTCTCGGCCATTTGCGGAAACTCGTGCACCAGGCGGAACCGCAGATCGCGGAGACGATCAAGTGGGGGATGCCTTTCTTCGAATGCGGCGGCATCGTCTGTCACATGGCGGCCTTCAAGTCGCACTGCGCCTTCGGGCTCTGGCGTGGCGGACCGACCTCGAAGACCGGCAAGGAAGACGACGCAATGGGACACTTCGGACGGATCACGACGCTCGCCGAGCTGCCGCAGGACGTCGTGATCGTGCAGCTCGTGAGGGCTTCGGTCGCCCGCAACTCGAGCGGCGAAAAGGTCCCGGCGAAGCCCAGGACCCGCCGTGCAGCGCTCCCTGTGCCTGCGGAGCTCCGCGCTGCGCTGGCGAAGAACCGCGCCGCCCAGGCGACGTTCGAAGCCTTTCCACCGAGCCATCGACGCGAGTACCTCGAGTGGATCAGCGAAGCGAAGACCGCCGTAACGCGCGACAAGCGGATCGCGACCACGGTGGAGTGGCTCGCCTGTGGCAAGTCGCGGATGTGGAAGTACCGCAAGTGAACGCGGTCACCGCCGCGTCACAGGTCCGGGTCATGTCCGTCGCCGCCGGCGACGCGGCGCTGCGCTAGAATTGCGGCGCTGCCACTCGTGCTGCCTGCCAGCCGGAGGTTCCTTGACCCCGCCCAGTGAAACGCCGCTCGCGAATCTGGCCGAAGCCCAGCCTGAACTGGTCGACTATCCGCAGGCCCGTGAGTCGCTGCCGCCCGGAGAGATCGCGGAGGGGGCGTACGCGGTTCGCTACGCCTCGTCGGTCGAAGAGCTCGACGCCATCCTCCGGCTGCGCTTCGACATCTTCAACATCGAGCTGCGCGAGGGGCTGGAGGAGTCGTTCGCGACCGGTCGCGACCAGGACGAGTTCGACGCCCAGTGCCATCACCTGCTGGTCGAGCACCGGCCTTCCGGCCGGGTGATCGGCACCTATCGCATACAGACTGCCGCGATGGCGCTCGCCGCCAGGGGCTTCTACACCGGTACCGAGTTCGATCTCTCGCGGCTGCCGGAGGAGATCGTCGCGCAGTCGGTCGAGGTCGGCCGGGCCTGCATCGCCGTCGAGCATCGGCTGAAACCGGTACTCTTCCTGCTCTGGAAGGGGCTCGCGCTCTACATGGCGCACAACCAGAAGCGCTTCCTCTTCGGGCCCTGTTCGCTGACCTCGCAGGACCCGTGGGACGGCAAGCGGGTGCTGGACTACCTCGAGCGCAAGAACCTGGTGCGTCACGACGTCCCCGTCGGCGCGATGCCCGGCTACGAGTGTCTGTGGGAGGGGGAAGATCCGGCGCCGGAGAAGGGCGAGCGTATCGAGCTGCCGCCGCTCTTCGACATTTATCTGCGCTACGCCGGGCGCACCTGCGGCCCGCCGGTCATCGACCGCCGGTTCAAGACGATCGACTTCTTCATCCTGTTCGACGTCGACGCGCTCTCGGTGCGCGCCCGCCGGATCTTTTTCGGCTGACCCGAAGACGCCCCGGAATCGTCCGCTAGACGCTGCCCGGGCCGGCGATCACCTCGACGCGGAAGGGAATCTCCGCGCCGGCGGTGTGCACGACGATCTTCACCTTGACGCCGCCGTCGAGGCCGGTGGACCAGCGGATCGCTCCGTCGGCCTGCGACGTTCCGGCTTCGGGCGCGGTCGAGTCGCCGAGGTAGACCGTGATGCGGGCCGCGCTTTGGGGCGAAGCGACTCCGATCGAGAAGAGCCCGGCGGCCTCGGGCTGGAAGTGGAAGATGGCCGGGCGCTCGATCGCGACGGTGCCCTCACCGCGGGCCATCGCCGGTCCCCCCGCGACCGTCGCCGCCTGCAACACCAGCCGTTGCGGTTCCGCCGGCGGCAGTTGAACCTGGGGCGTCGACGAGGCGACGGCGGAGAGCGGAGTCGGAGCCGTCGGGGTCGCTGCCGGCTTCGCGCCCGGCTTGGGGGACGCGGCTGCCGGCGGCGGTGCCGGAGCCTGAGCAGCGGCCGGAGCGGCCGCGAAGAGCGCGGCTAGCAGGATCAGCAAGAGCGTCGTCGCGGCGGTCGAACGGGCGGCGGAGATCATCGGTTCACTCCTGGTCAGGGTCGTGCCGGGATGGCGCGGCGGCTGCCGTCTCCGCCGGCGAGAGTGGAGCGATGGTACCAAAGCGCGCACTGCGGTTGCGCAACAGACGGACGAGCGCCCCCAGGCCGGTCGCGGAGGCCCCCAGTGCGACATTCGCGGCGCCGATCGCGAAGGCGAGCCGCCACTGTTCGAACAGCGTTCGATAGGCCGCGAGGAGGCTCGCTCCCGGAGCATAGATGTGGGTCGCCTCGGAGGTGACGCCGTTGAGCTCGAGGATGGTGAGCTCGAGGCCGGCGCGGAACTGCCCGACCGACGGGACCCGCAGGTCGAAGCGCCCGAAGTAGAAGCCCGGGAAGGTGCGGGCCAACGCCTCGATGGCGGCCTCGAGCTCGGCCGTCCGGTGCTCGCGAGCATCGAGAAAGACGGTGCCGCGGCAGTGGTTGCCGATCTCGACGAGCTGCACACGCTCGGCCGGTGCCGGTACCTCGTCGAGCCGCTCGAGATTCGCCTGCAGGTAGTAGGGGGCCATGCAGACAGCGCGATCGTCGGCGAGGATGAGCTCTTCGAGGCGCCGCCGGCCGTCGCCGACGACCACCGGAAAGCGCTTGCCGGTGATCGAGATGATCCGGCCGCGCTCCTCCTCCGGGTGGCGGACGTAGAAAACGCCGAACTCCTCGCCGGGGATGTATTGCTGGAGGAGCACTCGCCCTGCGGACTGTTCGAGGTAGCGCGCGAGCTCCGCCCCCGAGCGCACCACGGCGACCCCCCGTCCGCGCTCGCCGACGTCGGGCTTGAGAACGACCGGAAAGCCGAGGCCGGCCTCTCGCATCGCCGTCTCCAGACGGGCGAGTCGGCGATCGGGATCCGTGGGCAGATCGACGACCCGGAAACGGGCCACCGGAGCACCGGCCAGCCCCCGAAGAATGTCGCTCTTCGACTCTTCGACGAAGCCGCCCGACGGGATGCCCGGGTTGGCGGCGGTGAAGAGCGTCAGGTGCCGGTGGCGCAGGCCCAGCCAGAGGCCGTGCAGAACGACGGGGAACTGGAAGAGCCAGGCCGGCCAGAACTCCCACAGCGTGAGCCGCCGAAAGCGTCCGAGCAGCAGCCGGCGGCCGCGCCAGGTGAAGAGCGGCACGACGATGCGGACGAACAGGAAAACGACCGCGAAGGCGGCGACGATCGCCGGCAGGGCGACCCGCTCGTAGGAGCGGAATTGCGTCAGGATCGCGCCTCCGGTCCAGGCCGAGAGCCCGACGAGCAGCGGCGTCCAGACCACGCCCGCGAGCAGGAGCGCCACCGCGACGCGCGCGAATGGTGCGCGCAGGATGCCGGCGGCGAGAAAGAGCGGCAGACGGCTGCCGGGCACGAAGCGCGAGGCGAGAACCACCCGGTCGCCCCGCGCCGTGAACCAGCGCTCGGCGCGGTCGAGAGTCTCGCGGGTCAGCACCCATCGGAAAGGAACGCGCTCGAGGAGCCTTCTGCCGAGCAGACGACCGGCGAGGACGAGCAGCAGGTCCCCGACGAAGATGCCGGCGAGACAGGCCGCGGTGGCGGCAGCGAAGGAGAGCTTGCCGTGGGAGACCAGGAGCCCGGCGGCGACGCAGGTGAGGTCCTCGCTGACGAGAGTCGCTGCGGCGAGCAGCAGGCCGAGCAGAAGCTGGTGGCGGAGGGAGAGCCGGCCCGGCCCGCCGCTTCCGCTCTCCGGGTCGATCTGCTCGAGGGTTCCGAGGAGCCCGCCTGCCCAGTTTCCCGAGGGGCTCTCGGACGCCGGCGCGGGCTCGGGAGCGTCCGCCCAGACCACCGACGCAGAGAGCCCGGGCAGGAGGAGCAGAAGGAGCAGAGCGAGAGGGAAAAGGGCGCGAACCTCTTTCTGCCGGCTGCCGTTCGCGGCGAGGGGCATTCCGGCGGGTCCGCCTCAGCGGCTCCCGGATCCGGTGAGGAGCGCCAGGGTCGAGCGTTCGGGTGCGCCGGCGCAGCAGGGCGCGCCGTCGAAGTAGGCGACCTCCACTCGGGCGGTCTCCCGAAGCACCTCGAGGTGGCTCACGGTCGAGGCATCGTCCCGGTGCATGCAGACCGACGATGCCGACCGCGTGGGCGCATGACTGCGGTGAAAGCGGCGCAGCTCTTCGACGCCGCGAGCGGCGCGCTCGCCAGTGCGTGCCGTCCACAGCTCACTGCGCACCCGGGTGACCTCGAGGTCGCCACGGGAGGAGGAGCAGAGGAGGCCGCTGTCCGTCGTGATCGCTTGCGTTTGGAGATCGCTCCCGTTCCAGACCGCGCCGAGGGCGCCTTCTCCCGGGAGGTTCGCGATCAGGCGGAACGGGGCGCACTCGACCAGGGGCAGGCCTCTCAGGAGGGCCGCGACCTCCGGCAGGTCGCGGGCGCCGACGAGGGCCGGTATCAGGCTGCCCCGGCTGCGCCGGCCGGCCGCCGGGGGCTGGCCGTCGATGCTGCGGTTGAGCAGCGCCAGGATGAGCCCGCGCACGGTGGCCGCGAACCAGGTACCGCCGGAGTCGGGGTCGGTGGGCGAGAGGTAGGAGATGCCATTGGCCTGCCGCTCTCCGGGCGGTAGCCCGATGGCCCGGGTCCGGCGTTCATCGCGGTTGAAGAAGAAGTGGAACCGGTCGCCAGCGGTCAGCCAGGAAGCGGTGCACATGAGCCCTGGGCCTGCCAGTACTTGAGCGTGGAAGGCGCGATCCCGAAGTCTTCCGGCACCGCAATCGCGAAGCGCTCCAGCAGGATCGAGATCAGCGCGAAGTGATGCACGGTATGGGAGAGCAGGAACTGGAGCTCGCGTCGAACGGTGGAATGGCTCCAGTGGTCGGCATCCGGGCCACCTGGGCCAGTGGAGCCACCGGACTCGAGGCGAATCTGGATCGGCAGTTCCATGAGGTCCTCGTCGACGAGCACGAGCTCGCCGACGATCTCCCGCATCCGTGCCGCCGCGAACTCGAGGTCCGACTCGAGCCGGGGTTCCCGCGCCCGGGCATCGTAGTCGACGCGGAAAGCGGGGAGGCCGGCGAGGAAGGCGGAGTAGTGGTCGAGAACATGGCGCAGGTGCGGGCCCACCGTCCTGGCATGCCGTTCCGGGGTACGGGCGAAGGCGCTCTCCGGCAGACGTCCGAGGAGCTCGAGCGCCTGCTCGAGGCAGTGCAGGTTGGCCGCAACGACCGGGGGGAGGACTTCCATGGAGGGACCGATGATCTCGTCCGGGGCGCCCGGCGGTCAAGTCGCACCCGCTGCCCTCGCAGGCGCCGGGCCCGGGGTGGTTTATGCTCTGCGGGTTCGATGCGAGATCCCCGAAGCCAGTTTCGCCTCATCGTATCCGCTCTTCCTGCTCTGCTTGCGCTGACGCTCTTCGCGGGCGGCAGTGCGGCGATGGCGCAAACCGGCCCAGCGGGCAGCGAGCCGGCAGGCGGGTCCGCGACGCTGCCGAGCCCGGAGACTCCGGCTGCCCAGTCCGGCCCGACCGACCTGCCACGACCTCCCATCACCGTCGTGCACCTGCGCCTGCGGTCGATCCTGCAGCCGGTGGCGCAGCAGTTTCTGGTCGAAGCGCTGGCGGATGCCGACCGCAACGGCGCCGCCCTTCTGGTCGTGGAGCTCGACACTCCGGGTGGACTGCTCTCTTCGACCCGCGAGATCTCGACCGCGATGCTCGGGGCGGCGACGCCGGTGGTCGTCTACGTCGCGCCCTCCGGGGCGCAGGCCGCCTCGGCGGGTTTCTTCCTGCTGATGGCAGCCGACTTCGCCGCCATGGCACCGGGGACGAACACCGGCGCAGCCCATCCGGTCGGCGGACAGGGCGAGACCATCGAAGGCGTCATGGGCGAGAAAGTCGAACAGGACGCTGCGGCGACCATCCGGGCGCTGGCCGGCCGTCACGGCCGCAACGTTGCGCTCGCCGAAGAGGCGGTCGTCGAGAGCCGCTCCTTCACCGATCAGGAGGCGCTGGCGCAGGGCCTCGTCGACGTCGTGGCGTCCGACCTCGCGCAGCTCCTGCTGGCGCTCGAGGGACGGACCTGGGAGAAGGCCGGCCGCAAGGGCACCCTGGCCCTCTCCGGGGCGCGAATCTCCGAGGTCGAGATGTCGCCGCTGCAGCGGATGCTGGCGGCGATCGTCCACCCCAACATCGCCTATCTGCTGATGTCGATCGGATTCCTCGGCATCTACTTCGAGCTCGCCCATCCCGGAGCGGTGCTCCCGGGCGTCGTCGGAGCGATCGCCCTCGTCCTCGGTCTCTATGCGCTCTCGGTGCTGCCGGTGAATCTCGCCGGTGTCGGGTTGATCCTGCTGGCGCTGGTCTTCTTCATCGCCGAGATCAAGGTGACGAGCTACGGTCTGCTCGCCGTCGGCGGTATCATCGCCCTCGTGCTCGGCTCGCTGTTGCTGTTTCGCGACCTCGATCCGGCGCTGCGCCTGAGCCGGGGGCTCGTCGCCACGACCGCCCTCGTCGCGGCGCTCCTGGTCGGCTTCCTCGCCGTGCTCGCCGCCCGGGCCCAGCGCTCGCCGGTGTTCGCCGGCAAGGGGGGCCTCGAGGGCGAGCTCGGCCGGGCGATCGAAGACCTCGATCCGGCCGGCCGGGTGTTCGTGCACGGGGAGATCTGGAACGCCGACGCGGAGGCTCCGGTGCGCGCGGAGCAGAGCGTCCGGGTGGTCGGCGTCGACGGGCTGCGCCTCAAGGTGCGGCCGGAAGAGAGGAGCAGCTAGTGCCCCAGGAATTCGCCATCATCCTCGTGCTCGTCGCCTTCGGCATCTCGCTGCTCCGGCTCTGGATCAAGGTGCTGAAGGAGTACGAGCGCGGCGTCGTCTTCCGGCTCGGCCGTGTGCTCGCCGAGCCCAAAGGTCCGGGCCTCATCTTCCTGTTCTGGCCGCTCGATCGCATGGTGACGATTCCCCTGCGCACCGTGGTTCTCGACGTGCCGGCGCAGGATGTCATCACGCGCGACAACGTCTCGGTCAAGGTCAATGCCGTGCTCTATTTCCGGGTCGTCGATCCGGTGAAGGCGGTCGTCTCGGTGGAGAACTACCTTTACGCCACCAGCCAGTTGGCCCAGACCACGCTGCGCTCGGTGCTCGGCCAGGCGGAGCTCGATGAGCTCCTCTCCGAGCGGGACAGGCTCAACGAGCGCCTGCAGGAGATCATCGACAAACACACCGATCCCTGGGGCATCAAGATCTCGATGGTCGAGGTGAAGCACGTCGACCTGCCGCAGGAGATGCAGCGCGCCATGGCGCGCCAGGCCGAAGCCGAACGCGAGAAGCGCGCCAAATTCATCCATGCGCAGGGCGAGCTCGACGCCTCGAAGGCGCTCGGCGAGGCGGCGAACTCGATCTCGCAGAATCCGGTGACGCTCCAGCTGCGCTATCTCCAGACGCTCACCGAGATCGCCGCCGAGAACAACTCGACGATCATCTTCCCGCTGCCGATCGAGCTCCTGAAGTCGTTCTTTCCGAACTCTTCGCAGAACAAGTAGCGGCCGGGCGTCCGCCGTCGTGAGGAAAAGTGGAGGCAGTCTTGGAATCGAGTGAATCGCACGAGCCGAGCTATTACGAGGTCGCGCTCACCAACCGGCAGGTACTGATCGCCTTCGTGGTGCTCCTCACCTGCCTCGTGACGGCGTTCCTTTCGGGCGTCTGGATCGGACGGGGAGGGAGCTCGCCGGCCCGCATCCCGCCGGCGACCCTCGAAGCGGCCGCGACCTCGACCGAGCCGCCGCTCGAGCAACTGACCTTCTTCAATGGCAAAGAGGCCGGCACCCGGACGTCCGGCGCGGCCGGCTCCGGAGCGGCCCCGGTGGCCGCCGAGCGTGTCGCGCCGCCCGCTGCGGACGCCCCTGCGACGGCCGAGGAGCGCGCCACCGAGACGATGCGCCAGAACCTCGACGCCACCATGGCGGCGAACCGGACGATTCCGGCGCCAGCTGCCGCTGCGCCGACGGCCACCACCCCGAAGGCGACGCCGGCGGCCGCTGCACCTCCGGCCACGACAGCTCCGGCGAAGGCACCGGCGCCTGCCAAGAAGGAGCCCGCGGCAGCGAAACCCGCTGTTGCCGGGAAGACTTTCGTGCAGGTCTACTCGTCCAACAACGGCCCGCGCGCCAGGGAGATCGTCGCGCAACTGCGCAAGGGCGGCTTTACCGTGGTCATGACCGAAACGCCGAAAGGCGGCGGCACGAACTACCGCGTGCGGGTCGGACCCTATGCCGAGCGCACCAAGGCGGAGGCCGCTGCGACGCGGTTGCGGCGGGATTTCCGGCTCGAAACCTGGGTGACCGATTCGCCCTAGCGACCCGGTCGTAGGTAGCCCGCTCGCTGCCACCGGGGGCGCGGCGGCGAGCGGACCCCTGCGCTCCTCGGGGTCTCGGAGTCCGCTCACCATCACCCTTCTCGCGGCGCTCGCGGGGGGAGCGTTGTGGGGACTCTGCTTCTCGGTCCGACCGTGGCTTCCGATCTGCCTGGTCGGTCTGGTGCCGCTCTTCCTGCTCCTGGGGCAGCCGCGGGCCTGGCTCCTCGGCTGGCTGCACGGCTTCGCGACCTGGAGCGTGGCGCTTTTCTGGCTCGTCGACACGCTCACGACCTACGG
>JAGPDF010000062.1:21140-27587 GCA_018057705.1 Thermoanaerobaculia bacterium
CGCGGCTGCTCGGTGCTGCTGAACTCGGTCTCCGAAGCCCCCGGCGAGGCAGACGAGCGCTATTTCAACTCGGCGCTCCTGATCTCGCCCGGCCGGCAGCCGGCACGCTACGACAAACGCCACCTCGTGCCGTTCGGCGAATACGTGCCGCTCGCCAGCGTCTTCTCGTTCATCTCGAGCCTGGCGAGGAACGCCGGAGATTTCTCTCCTGCCGACCGTATCCAACTTCTCGATTGGGAGGGGGAGCGTCTCGGCCCGGCCATCTGTTACGAGGTCGTCTTTCCGGACGAGGTCGCCCAACTCACCCGCGCCGGCGCGACCGTCCTGGTGAGCCTGACGAACGACGCCTGGTACGGCGACACCGCGGCGCCCTGGCAGCATCTGCGGGCGGCGCGCTTCCGCGCCGCGGAGAACCGCCGCTGGCTGCTGCGCGCCGCGATCACCGGGGTCTCCGCGGTCGTCGCGCCGGACGGCTCGGTGCGCGGCGAGCTCGGAGTCGGCGAAAGCGGGCTCCTCCGGGCGCGGTTCGAGGGGCGCTCCGATCTGACACCGTTCGCCCGCGCGCCCTGGACGGTGCCGGCGCTCTGCGCCGCGCTCCTGGCTCTGGCATTCGGACGCCGCCCCCGGCGCTAAACCGTTCCCTCGCAGAAGGTTCGCTCCGCTGCCGCGGCGAAGGAGGTTCGACGTCCGGGAGCCCGCTTGATATTCTGCGCCCCGACATGCTCGCCTCCGAACTGCAGCAGCGCCTCGGCCGCCTGAGCGAAGAGCTCGCCACGATCCGGGGGTATCTTTGAAGAAGCCGGCGTCGAAGATCAGCTGAAGGACATCGACCGGCAGATGGAGATGCCGGGATTCTGGGACAAGCCGACCGAGTCGGCCGGTCTCATGCAGAAGCGCCGGCAGATCGAGCGCAAGGTGGCGAACCTGCGCTCGTTGAGGTCCGACGCCGAGGAGATCGCGACCTGGCAGGAGCTCCTGGGCTCCTCCGGCGACGCCGACCCCGACGCGCTGCGCTTCGTCGAACGCCTCGAGCGCGAGGTGGGTGAGCTCGATCTGCAGTTGAAGCTCTCCGGACCCGATGACGACAAGAACGCCTTGATGGCGATCAACGCCGGCGCCGGCGGCACCGAGTCGCAGGACTGGGCCTCGATGCTGCTGCGCATGTACGTGCGCTGGGCGGAGAAGCAGGGCTATGCCCTCGAGCTCATGGACCAGCAGGACGGCGAAGAGGCCGGAATCAAGAGCGCGACGTTCGCGGTGCGCGGCCCGAACGCCTTCGGCTATCTGAACGGCGAGAACGGCGTGCACCGCCTGGTGCGGATCAGCCCTTTTGACTCGCAGGCGCGGCGCCACACATCGTTCGCCTCCGTCTACGTCTATCCGGAAGTCGACGACACGATCGAGATCGAGATCAACGACAAGGACCTGCGCGTCGACACTTTCCGCTCGTCCGGTGCCGGCGGCCAGCACGTCAACAAGACCGACTCGGCGATCCGCATCACGCACCTGCCGACCAACATCGTCGTGCAGTGCCAGAACGAGCGCAGCCAGATCAAGAACCGCGCCCAGGCGATGAAGATGCTGCGCGCCCGGCTCTACGACCTGGAGCTCAAGAAGCGCAAGGCGGAGCAGGACAAGGTCGAAGGCGCCAAGATGGACAACGCCTGGGGCAGCCAGATCCGCAGCTACGTCCTGCAGCCCTACCGCATGGTCAAGGACCACCGCACCGGCGAGACCGTGGGCGATGCCGACGGCGTTCTCGACGGCGCCATCGACCCGTTCCTCGAAGCCTGGCTCAAGGGAAGGATCGCCGCCCCGGGCTCCGACAGCGACGCGGACTCCCTGTAGGAGCGGGGCGCTGCCACCCTGCGACGCGGCAGGGGCTCCGCGGTGCCGGTGCTAGTCTCACCCGGGCCCCGCCATGCACATTCCCGACGGCTACCTCAGCCCCTCGACCTGCGCGGTGCTCTACGCCGCGGCGATGCCGTTCTGGGCGGCGGCGCTGCGCCGTGTGCGGGCACTCCTCGCCACCCGCTTCGTGCCATTGGTGTCGCTCTTCGCGGCATTCTCATTCGTCATCATGATGTTCAACCTGCCGCTGCCCGGTGGAACGACGGGGCACGCGGCGGGCATCGCCATGGCCGCAATCGTCCTTGGCCCCTGGGGGGCGACGATCGCCATCTCGGTGGCGCTCGCCATCCAGGCGCTGCTCTTTGGCGACGGAGGGATCCTGGCGCTCGGCGCCAACTGCTTCAACATCGCGGTCGCCGGCTCGTGGACGGCGGCGGCGGTCTACCGGCTCGTCGCCGGCAGCTCGCCGATCGACGCCCGGCGGCGGGTCCTCGCGGGCGGGCTCGCCGGCTACTGCGCGATCAACGTCGCGGCGCTGCTCACCGCGTTCGAGCTCGGCCTGCAGCCGCTGCTCTTCCACGACGCCACCGGTGCGGCGCTCTACGCTCCGTACCCGCTCGCAGTGGCCCTGCCGGCGATGATGCTCGGGCACCTGACCTTCGCCGGCTTTGCGGAGGGGCTGCTCACCGCGGGCGTCGTGCGCTACCTCCAACAGAGCGAGCGCGGTCTGCTCGGGTCCGGAGCGTTCGGTGGCGGTGTCGCGAGTCCAACCCCGGCGGTCGGCGCGCCCCGGCCGGCGCCGACGTTCTTCGCTGCGCGCGGGCTGTGGGCGTTGCTGGGGCTCCTGCTGGTGCTCTCGCCCCTGGGCCTGCTCGCCGCCGGCAGCGCCTGGGCGGAGTGGAGCCCGGAGGATTTCTCCGATCCGGCGGCGCGGGCGGGAATTGCCGCGGCGAGTGGCGGAGCCCTGCTCCCGGCCGCAGCTCCGAGCGGGCTCGTGCAGCTCTCAGCCCTCTGGACGGCACCGCTGCCGGACTATGCCCCCGCCTTTCTCCGCAGCGCGACGATGGGCTATCTGGTGTCGGCTTTCGTCGGCGTCGGGCTCATCCTGCTCGCGGTCGCCGGCCTGCAAGCCATCGGCGACCGGTTTCGGCGCGGCGGCTCTCCTGCCGCGCTGTCGCAGGAATGACCTCTCAGCATGGGAATGCCCCGGCGAAGGTCCCGGCGGCGGTGGCGTCCACCGGTTTCCGTCTGGCCGGCCGTTCGCCGATCGAGCGCACGCTCGCCGAGTTGCTGCGGGTGGCCGAGCGCTCGCTGCATGCCGAAGAGACCGCCCGTCGCGGCGGGGCTCTCCAGTCGCTCGATGCCCGTGCGAAGTGGCTCGGCTTCGCCGGCTTCGTCGTGGCGGCCGGGCAGGCGCGGACCTTCGCCATTCTCGGCGCGCTCTTCGCCGGAGCGCTGGTGCTCGCGCTGCTGTCTCGGCTGAGGCTGCGGGAGCTCGCGCTGCGTGCCTGGCTGCCAGCGTTGCTCTTCACCGCGCTCGTGGGCGGTCCGGCGCTCGTCATCACGCCGGGTCCGCCGGCGCCGGGCCTCCCGGAAGCGCTGGGCATCACGGCTGCAGGGGCGCGTTCCGTCGGCTTTCTCCTGTTGCGGGTGGAGACCATCACGTCGTTGACCTTGCTCCTCGTGCTGACGACCCCCTGGGCGCGCCTGCTCGCGGCGCTGCGCAGTCTGCGCGCGCCGGCGACCGTGGTGGTGATTCTCGGCATGACCTACCGCTTCCTCTTCCTGCTGCTCGCGAGCGCCCGCGATCTCTTCCTCGCCCGGCGCAGCCGCACCGTGGGGAGGCTCCCGACGCCGGAGGCGCGCAGGCTCTTCGCGCGCACGACGGGCGTTTTGCTGTCGAAGACGATGTCGACGAGCCAGCAGGTCTACCTGGCGATGCTGTCGCGTGGCTTCACCGGCGAGGCGCGGTTGCTCGAGCCGCTGGCGATGCGCGGCCGGGACTGGGTCGCCGTCGCCGCGAGTCTCGGTATCAGCGCGGCCGCGATCTGGTCGGGGAGATGAGCAACCCGGCGAGCAGCACAGTCGGGCCGCTCTTCGAGCTGCGCGAGGTGAGCTTCCGCTACGAGGAGATCGTCGCGATCGATGCCTGCTCGCTCGTTCTCGAACGCGGCACGCGCGTCGCGCTCCTGGGCGCCAACGGCTCGGGCAAGTCGACCCTTCTGCTGCTGCTCGATGCCCTGCAGCCGCCGTCGTCGGGCACGATCCGGTTCGACGGGCGGGAGCTCACTCCCGAAGCACTGCTCGACGAGCGCGCGAACCACGAGTTTCGCCGCCGGGTCGGCTTCGTCTTCCAGAATCCGGAGGTGCAGCTGTTCAACCCGACGGTGCGCGACGAGATCGCCTTCGGCCCGCTGCAGCTCGGCTGGCCGACAGAGCGGATCCGCGACGAGGTCGAGCGCATGGTCGACAGGATGCAGCTGCGCGCGGTGGTCGAGCGGCCGACCTTCCGCCTGTCGATGGGGGAGAAGAAGCGGGTGGCGATCGCTTCGGTGCTGATCCTCGACCCGGAAGTGATCCTCCTCGACGAGCCGACCGCCGGGCTCGATCCGCGCAGTCAAAGCGGCGTCATCGACCTGCTCGAGCAGTGGCAGGGGACGGCGCGCACGGTGATCGTCGCGACGCACGACCTCGGGGTGATCGAAGAGATCGCCGACCGCTGCCTGGTCTTCCAGCAGGGCCGCCTGGTTGCCGACCGCCCGCCGGCGGAGATCGTCCGCGACCTCGATCTCCTCACCAGCACCGGTCTCGTCCACAGCCATCGTCACTCGCACGGCCCGGGTGTCCACCACTCTCACCCGCATCTGCATCGCCACCAGCATGGCGAGTCCTAGCTCGACCTTCGGGGAGGCGGCAGCGCCAGAAGAGTAGACTCTGGGTTGACGCGGCAGGGCGCTTTCGCCCGGGAGCACGACAATGACAGGCCGACTCGCTGCGAGGATCGTCCGCGCGCTTCTTGTCTCAGGACTCTGCGCCGCGGGCGGGGCCCGGGGCGCGGTCATCGCGGTCGACGGCACGACCTGCAATCTGGGCGATGCCATCCTCTCGGCGAACGGCGACACTGCGGTCGGCGGTTGCACCGCGGGCACCGGCGCCGACATGCTGGTGCTGGGTGCCGATGTCGTGCTGACGGCTCCCGTGACGGCGGTCGTCGAGGGCGGTCCCAGCGGTCTGCCGGCGATCTCGAGTGCCATCGCCATCGAGGCCGGCGCCGGATCGGTCATCGAGCGCTCGAACGCCTTGGCCTGCGAAGTCGAGGATTCCGCTTCCTTCCGTCTTCTCGAGGTCGCCGCCGGCGGCGATCTCGCGCTCCTCGGTTTGAAGCTGCGCAACGGCTGTGTCGCCGCCATGGGCACCGGCGAAATGGCCTCGGGTGGCGCCGTGCTCCTGCTCGCTGGAGGGGCGCTGAAGATCGATGACTGTGAGTTCATGGGAAATACGGCGCGCGGCGGACCCGAAGGCGGACCGCAGACCGCCGGAGCTGCGCGCGGCGGCGCCCTAGCGGCGCTCGGCGGGTCTCTCGAGATCGTCGGCTCGACGTTCTCCGGCAACGAGGTCATCGGCTTCGACGCGCGTGGCGGGGCTGTCGCGGTCGAAGCCGGCGACCTCCGAGCGATCACCTGGAGTCGGTTCGAGGGCAATCGCGCCTCTCCAGCGCCCCCCGGGGCGTTCCTCTCGAACCCGAATTCCGGCGGCGCCATCGCCCTGCGCGATGCCAAAGCGGGCTCGCTGGCGCATCTTCTGATTGCGGACAACCTGGCCGGCCGGGAAGCTGCACCGGTCGGCATGGGCGGTTCGGCGTCCGGCGGGGGCATCTCAGTGACGGGAGGACGTGTGCAAGAGCTGAGGGATGCCCTGTTCTCGGCGAATGTCGCCCGCGCCGGTGGGGCATCGAACCTCGCTTTCGCGGACGGTCTCGGCGGCGGACTTTCGAACAGCGGAGTCATCGACACGATCGCCCGCGCGACTTACTCGGCCAATCGGGCTCTCGGCGCCTTTGGCGGCACGGGCCGCGGCGGTGGACTCGACAACACTGGCCGAATCGGACGGATCGTCGCCTCGAGCTTCCTCGGCAATACCGCGGAGGGAGGCCTGGGAGTTCACGCGCTGCAGGGCCCGAGTCTCGGAGGGGGGATCGCGAACCTCGGTTCGATCGCCGAACTCGCGTCGAGCAGCGTCGTCGGCAACACCTGCCCGGATTTTGGGTTCATCTCCCTTTCCGCCGGGGGCGGGATCTACAACGCATTGGACGAAGCTCTGCCGGGCGATGGCCTCCGGCTCGTCGACACCCTGCTTTCCGGCAACATGGCGACGATCGGTCCCGACTGCCGGTCAACGGCGACGCTCACCTCGTTCGGTTTCAATCTGGCGCAGACGCCGGACATCTCCTGCATCTTCTCCGGCCCGGGAGACATCGTCGGCGAAGATCCGCTGACGCTGCCACCTGGCGACAACGGATGCACGATCGGATTCCCTGGCAGCCCCTGCTTGCCGACTGTGGCGCTCTCCTCGGCCAGTCCGGCGGTCGATGCCGGA
>JAGPDF010000063.1:0-23688 GCA_018057705.1 Thermoanaerobaculia bacterium
ACCTGCATCGCCTGCAGCTCGACCCGCAGGTCCACTTCGACGACCGCGCCTCCCCCACCAACGGCGAGCTGCGCGTCCACTTCACCTTCCGCGACGACGGCTCCGGCCCCATCGCGACCTTCTACGCACGGCTCTTGCTCGTCGGAGAGTGAGCGGGAGGGACGCGACCCCGGAGGGCGAGCTCAGTCGTTTTCGTCGAGGTCGCCGAGCATCTCGTGGCGGGCCGCCATGCCGATGGACTTCACCCAGGTCCCGGCTGCCGCAAGATCAGGGAACGTTTACGCTCCAGCGATCGGTGTCACCGGCCTCGAAGCCGTCAGCGAAGGGCCCGGGGGACGGCAGCTCGAAGACGACGAATGTCGATCCGGCCGTCGCCGCGAGCTCCCAGCTCAGGTCGCGATCGAGATTCCCGAAGGCGAGCGATTGTTGCGTCGCAGGATTTCCGAGAAACGGGCTGGTCCAGAGGTCCTCTGAAGCACCAGGCCTTCGCAGATGGAGCCGACCGCCCGCCCAGGCGAGGATCTCTGGTCCAGGGACGGCATCGAATTCACCGACCAGAAGTGTCTCGACCGTATCTCCGAAATTTGCAATCGGCGGAAGCAGCGTGCCAGTTCCGAGATCAAGAGCGGCAACCGACCCGTCGTAGTTCCCCAGCAGGATCTCCTGCTCGGCATCTTCGTCGAGTTGCCCGACAGCCATGGTCGTGACGGAGACCAGCATCTGAACTGGCCCCCACAAGTATGCACCCGTCACCCGATCCATCACCGAGACAAGTCCGTCGTAGAGGAACGGAACGAACGCTACGATCTCATCGCCCGGCCAGATTCCGACGTTGCCGACGAAGAGCTGACTGACGGCGGGTGAATACCCCGAATCCGGAGAGCGCCACTTCAAAAAGCCCGTCGGTCCGTCTATCGCGAAGACGAACCCCTCCCGGGAGCCAAAAAGCAGTTCGACTTGCCCGTCGTCCTCGATGTCCACTTCGGCGATCGACGAGATCTTCGAGTACCAGGGGAAGTGCAGCCGCCAATGCTCCTCGAGCGTTTGCGAGTCGAAACAGAACGCATCCGCACCGCCGGCGAAGCAGATCTCGAGCTGCGGGTCCTCATCGAGCTGGGCGGCGATGACGACCGTAGCCAGGAGCTCCTGCGGAAACCACCCGCTCACGAGTACGAGTGGGTCCCTCTCGTCGAGCGCAATCACCATCGCCTGGGAGGCATAGGCCGGAGCTCCGGAGAACCTCGAGGTCGTGACGGCTTCCACCCTGCCATCGCGATCGACATCCGCGATATCGAGACCGGCGAAAGGGCCCGACTGCCCGCCCGTGCTCCGCGTGTCCATCCCCGCGTTGAGCTCGATCGCGTCGAGGTGCGCAAAGCCTTCGTAGTGCCCGATCCATCCGACCAGGGCTTCGTCCGTGCCGTCTCCGTCGGAGTCAGCCGAAATGACGTGCCAGGCCCTGTCGATGTCCCCGGGAATCGAAAGCCGCACCTCTCCACTCGCCGCATCGAGAGCCACCAGCGCTTCCCCCTGCGACCTGCGAGCCAGCAGCACGCTGTCATGACCGCCGATGACGACGAGCCCGCCAGCAATCGAGAGGACGTCGTCCAGCTCCGGAAGCACCCAAAAGACCTTTCCGCTGACGACGTTCCATGCCCGAACACCGTAGGAGTCAGGATCCCGTCCGACCACTTCGGCGATTCCATCCCGATCCAGGTCCACGAACCGGGCGTAGCTGCCCGCACCCGTCTCGCTGCTCCAGTCCACGTCCAAGGTCGCACCGTCGAGCACCATGCCCGCGGTCAGGATCTCCAGATTCGCATCCAGGTCGGCATTCGCAGCCTCGAGCGACTGGCAGTTGGTAGGCGGTAACCCCGGGACCGGAGTGAGGGTGGCAAAATCGAGCACGACCAGATCGTTCCACTCGCAGAGAACCAGATCGAGCGCGCCGTCGGCGTTCACGTCGGCGAGGAGAAAGTCCCGCAGCGACGTCCCAAGGCCGGCAATCTCCAGGATCAACTGCTTGCTGACCGGATCGAGAAGCGTCAGACCGGTCTCCGTAGCGATGGCGACCACCGTCTCGCCACCGAAGTCGATTGCACGAATCCGCGCGATCTGGTCCGGGAACGGCAGTGAGCTCCAGCTTTGCCGAATCGCGCCGTCGTCCTCCAACTGATAAAGCACATCGAGCCGATCGATCCACTGCCCTGCTCCATGCGCGGTGACGAAGATCTCGACTCCCGGGTCTCCGTCGAGCTCCAACGCCAGAATTCCCGATGACCCAATGTCCGTGCCGCCAAGCGACCAGGCCCACTCTTCATGGGCCTCGAGAGGCGGCGAGCCTTCTGCGCCAAGAGTCGATGCGAGCGGGACGACGAACGAGCATAGGCCCATCAAACCCGTCGCGAGCCGGCGGCTCAAGCGCCGCCGCCGCGCCGGCAGAGGCGCAGGAGTGCGGGAGGTGGAAGACATCGTCGGCCTCATGGCAGCGATCCGCTCCAGGCACTGGTATCTCCGGATTCGAAGCTGTCGCTGAAAACCGGAAGTTGCGGGCCTTCGAAGACAACGAATCCGATTCCCGTGTTGACCAGCAGATCCGGAATTCCGTTCCCCTCGACGTCAGCAACGTACATGGAATCGGCTTCCGAAGCCGAAGCCAGGATCAGCCCGCTTTCCCAGATCGTCGCGGCTTCGGCTCCTCCTCGAACGACGATCGTGCCCTCGACCGCGATCGCGAGGTCCGCGATTCCGTCTCTCGTCAGATCCACGCTGCGAAGCGACCGGATGTCGCCCTCGAACGTCGCAATGGGAGGGAGCAGCGTCCCGGTCGACAGATCCAGTGCGGAAACACTCCCATCGGCAGTTCCGACCAACACGAGATCCGGGAGTAGAGGACCCTGATCCACGATCTCCAGCGCCGAGGCCCAAACCTCGAAAGGGCCGACCTCCAGCACGCCAGTTGCAGCGTCCAGCAGTGTGAGGACTCCGGCGCCCAGTCCGACTCCGCCCACCACGACTTCGAGATCGGAATCACCGTCGACGTCCCCGACGCGGATCAAGGGGTGATCCCTGTGCACCGTGTACTTTGAAGAGATCCAGATCTCGGAGAAGGGATCGCCTCCGTACGCATGGATGAATCCGCCCCAGGTCACCACAATCAGTTCGAGGCGAGGGTCGCCTGTAATGTCGAAGGCGAACTGCGCGAGTGGTGTCGATTCGTGAGGGTAGGGCACCTCGAAGTCCACCTGCCGCGAGGCTCCGTCCAGGCAAACCAAACCGTTGTCGCCACGGACCGGAACACAGATCTCGGGCTGAGGATCGCCGTCCGTCTGTAGAACCGCGGATCCCACGGGATTCCCCCCCACTCCGGCTTCAGGAAGTCCGGTCGGGACGAGTCTCTTCGAAGCCACGTCGAACTGGATCGGAATCCAACCGTCCTGGGTCTCCCCTTCCAATATTCCGTTGGCGATGAGGTCGAAGCGCCCGTCCAGGTCGAAGTCGGCAGCCGACAGCCCCGGAAACGGCCCGCGAAACTTTTCCGCCTCGGCTTCGATCAGATGAGAATCCGAGTCGATGGTCAGCATGGGCCTCCAGCCGGTCATCGCCACCACGATCTCCGTCGCCTGGTCGCCGTCGAGTTCGCCCAGGGCTAATTCGACATCATCGACGTCGCCGATCGCCACGGACCAGAGATCAGCCCCGTCGACTGCGCGAAGAACGGAGATCGAGTCCGTCGAGTACGAGTGCCCGACGATCGAAGCACCTGACGACGACAGCCGGCCGACTTCCAGGTCGAGCAGGAAGAGATCGGCTCGCGACCAGATCCGCGAACCCGACCGCGGATTCCAGGCTTCGAGCGCACTGGGCTCGTTGGTGATGACCTCGCAGCGCGAATCGCCGTCGATATCCAGCAGCCAAGCCTCCCATCCAAATCCGGCGAGAAGCCCCCACTGAACGTGCCAACTGGATCCGTCGAGGAGATAGCCGCCCAGGGAGTTGCCGCTCAGGACGACTTCCAAGGCGGGATCGTCATCCGCCTGTCCCACGTCGAAGCGATATCCGCCAAATCCCGACCGGATCGTGACCAGTGCGCCACTCTCGAAATCGTAGACGAATAGGTCGTGGTCGTTGATGGTCAAGAGCTCCAATCCGCCGAGACCATCGACGTCAGCGACTGCCAGATCGTTGATCGAATCGACGTAGGGGGGCGAGTCGAGTGCGATCGACCTGAGATGACGCTTCGTGGCGGAGTCGTAAACCTCCGCAGCGGCAGCCGTCCAGACGACGATCGTCGGTTCGGGGCCGTCGACGTAGTAAAGGCCCCGAGGACCAGGTTCCATCCCGAGTGAGGACCACCTCTGGTCGAATCCGCCCTGGCGCTCCTCCAGCGCGAACCAATAGCCGCCATCGACCAGCGTGGAATCGGTGCGCGGCGAGCCCACCACAAGAACTTCGTGTCGTTTGTCGTCGAGCGGCCCTCCGAGGGCTATCGACCGCGAGTTGGGAAGGGGCGAGGTCTGGGTCCAGTTCCAAGTCAACCGGAGTGCGACCGAGGATGGAGGAGAGTCGGCCTTTGCGCCGGAAAGAGGCAGGAGGAGAGTCGCCAGCACCGAGCCGATTCTGAACGGCAGGAGAGGGCTTCTCATCCAAGACCGAAACCTGCCCTCTCGTCGATTCGACAAACTCGATTTCGAGCCCTCCACGCCTGTCGTCTCCTTCAGCATCCTGGGAGCGCCGGGCAGCGGCTTCTCACTCGTTCTCGTCGAGACCATCGAGCATCTGCTCGAGGTCGTCGACGGCGTCGGCGGCGTCGTTCAAGTCGTCGACGTCGAGGGTGGTGCCGGCGTGGAGGTCTCTCTTGATGTCGGCGATGATGCGGGGGTTTTCGCGCCAGTCCTCTTCGGTGCGGACACGCAGGTCGAGGAAGACTTTGCGGCCGAGGAACTCTTCGAGGTCGTGGCGGGCGGCCGTGCCGATGGTCTTCACCATCTCGCCGCCGTGGCCGATGAGGATCTTTTTCTGGCCCTCGCGCTCGACGAGCAGGGCGGCGTGGATGCGCAAGGCCTTTTCCGGGCCCGGATCCTCCCAGCGCTCGATCAGCACCGCGGTCGAGAACGGCAGCTCGTTCCGGGTCTCGCGCAGGATCTTCTCGCGGATGCGCTCGGCGACCAGGAAGCGCTCGGGGTGGATCGTGAGCAGTTCCTTGTCGTAGAGCGGCTCGCCTTCCGGGAGCATCTTCCAGAGCTCTTTCAAGAGGTTCTCGCAACCGTCGCCGGTCTCCGCCGAGATCGGGATGATGGCGTCGAAGATCCCCTCCCTGCCGTAGCGCTCGAGGATCGGCAGGAGCTTGTTCTTCTTCACCAGGTCGATCTTGTTGAGGAGCGCGATCTTCGGCTGCTTGGCCTTCGACACCAGATCGAGCAGGAACGCCTCGCCCTTGCCGAAGGGCTGCGAGATGTCGACCAGGAGACAGACGATGTCGGCCTCGCCCAGGGCGTCGGCCGCCTCACGGACCATCTCGCGGTTCATCCGGTGCATCGGGCGGTGGATCCCGGGGGTGTCGTAGAAGACGATCTGGCCTTCCTCTTGGGAGAGGATGCCGACCATGCGGTGCCGGGTCGTCTGCGGCTTGTCCGAGACGATCGACAGACGCTCGCCGAGCAGGCGGTTCGCGAGTGTCGACTTGCCTGCGTTCGGTCGCCCTACGAGCGCGACGGTGCCTGCCTTAGCCAATGGGAATCTCCTTCAAACCGGGGCGTCGCACCCGGACCGCGAGCACGCGGCGATCGTCGGCCTTCTCGACGTCGAACTGCAGGCCGGAATGGTAGAGCGTCGCGCCGGCCGCGGGGACCTGGCCGGAGATCCCCGAGAGCAGCCCGCCGACCGTCTCGTAGCCGTCCTCGAGCGGTGTCACGCCGAAGAACTCGTCGAGCGTGTCGAGCGCGGCGCGGCCGTCGAGGAGCAGACTCCCGTCGTCGAGCAGCCGGTTCTCCTGCGGCTCGTCGTCGTGCTCGTCGGCGATCTCGCCGACGATCTCCTCGATCACGTCCTCGATCGTCACCAGACCCTCGGTGCCGCCGAACTCGTTGAGCACGATCGCCATCTGCTGGCGCCGCGCCTGGAGCTCCTTCAGGAGCTCGCCCAGGTGCTTCGTGCCCGGGATGAAGAACGGCGTCTGCGCGATCGTCTCGAGCGCCGGGCGCGGCTCCGTGCGCAGGGCGCGGAAGAGGTCGCGCAGATGGAGAACGCCCGCGATCTGGTCGATCGACTCGCCGTAGAGCGGCAGGCGCGAGTACTCCGACTCGGTGAAGATCTCGGCCAGCCGGTCGAGCGAGTCGCCCATGCGCCCGCAGACCATGTCCACCCTCGGAGTCATGATGCTGCGTGCCTGGGTGTCGCCGAAGTCGACGACCCCCCAGACCAGGTCCCGGTCCTCCGGCTCGAGGATCCCCTCCTGCGTGCCGACCTCGATGAACGCTTCGACCTCTTCCTCGGAGGCCTCGTCGTCGTCGCGGTCGTCGTAGAGGTCGCGCGGCACGCGCAGGAGGGGCCCGAGCAGCGAGATCAGCGGCCAGAAGACGTAGTAGGCGGCGCGGTAGATCCAGGTGAGCGAAGCGAGGGCCCCCTCCGGGCTCCGGCGGAGCATCCGGCGGGCGGCGATCTCGGAGAGCGCCACGACCAGGGCGACGCTGGCGACGGCGTAGAGGAACGGGCTGCCCATGCCGAGCCGTTCGCCCGCCCTGCCGAGCGCCAGGCAGAGCACCAGGGGGACGAGCTTGGCGGAGAGATTCAGCAGGTAGCGGTAGAGGCCGAAGCGCGCCGGCTCTTCCCACAGTCGGCGGAGGCGCCCACCGGTCTCCTCCACCCAATGGCGCAACCGGATCGGTCCCGAGCGCTCGAGCAGCACCGTGGCGAGCGACAGCGGCGGCAGCGCCGCCAGCAGCAGCAGCGCGAGCCAGAGGTAAGGGGTGGACGAACCGGCGATCTCCGGCAGCTCGCTCATGCCCGTTTCAGCCAACGGCGGCGGAGGCGCCCTTCGAGCTTCTCCATCTCGCCCCCATCGCTCTCATGATCGTAGCCGAGGCAATGCAGGACGCCGTGGAGCAGCAGGAGCTTCACCTCGTCCAGGAGGGCGGCGCCCCGCGCCGCCGCCTGGCGCTCGGCGGTCGGAATCGACACCACAATGTCTCCCAGGTGGCGGCCTTCGGGCGATTCTCCACCGGGAAACGAGAGCACGTCGGTCGTCTTGTCCTTGCCGCGGAAGTCGCGATTCAGGCGCTGCATGGTGCGATCGCCGGCGAACCGGACGCCGACCGAATCGCACTCTGGCGCGAGGTCGGCCACCAGCTTCTCCATCCAGGGAGCGAGCCCCTTCGCAGGCAGGCGGGGAAAGCGGCCGGCCCCCGACAGGACGACCTCCGGGCTCATGGCTCCACGCCCTTTCGCGAGTGGCGGTCGTAGGCGGCCACGATCTTCTGGACCAGTGGATGGCGGACGACGTCGCGCTCGTCGAAGTGGATGAAGCTGATCCCGTCGACTCCCGAGAGGACGTCAATCGCCTCCCGGAGGCCGGAGACGATCGACTTCGGCAGGTCGGTCTGCGTGATGTCGCCAGTGATGACAGCCCGGGAGTTGTAGCCGATCCGGGTCAGGAACATCTTCATCTGCTCCGGCGTGGTGTTCTGCGCCTCGTCGAGGATGATGAAGGCGTCGTTGAGCGTCCGGCCGCGCATGAACGCGAGCGGCGCGACCTCGATCATGCCGCGCTCCAGCATCCGGCCGACCTTCTCGTAGCCGAGCATGTCGTAGAGCGCGTCGTAGAGCGGGCGGAGGTAGGGATTCACCTTCTCCGCGAGGTCGCCGGGCAGGAAACCGAGCTTCTCCCCCGCCTCGACCGCCGGCCGCGCCAGCACGATGCGCTTCACCCGCTTCTCGACCAGCGCGGCCGCCGCCATCGCGACCGCGAGGTAGGTCTTGCCCGTCCCCGCCGGCCCGACCGAGATCACCATGTCGTGCTCGGTCATCGCCTTCACGTAGGCCTGCTGGTTGAGGCTGCGGGGCGAGATCATGCGGCGCGTCGCGGTCGCCGACGCCGCCGCCGCCTCGCCCGAGAAGAAGTCGACCAGAGAGGTCTCCGGCGACTCCCGGATCACCCGGATCGCCGTCGTGACGTCCTCGTTGCGCAGCTGGAAGCCCTTCTCGATCAGCAGGGAGAGCTGCTCGAGGAGCCGGGAGACGGCGTGCACGGCGCCCGGCTCGCCCTCGACCGAAACATGACTGCCGCGCGCCGCCACCTCGACCCCGAAGGCCGACTCGATGCGGCGGAGGTTCTCGTCGCGGGTGCCGAAGAGGAGCTCGAGCCCCTCTTCGGCGAGATTCAGTTCGGGCATGCAGCGCGGGGGGACGTCATCGTGGAGAGCCCGATTCTAACAGGGTCGCCCCACGGTCACTTCGCGGCCGGTGCATAGTCGTAGAAGCCGCGGCCGCTCTTCCTGCCGAGCCGCCCGGCCTGCACCATCTGCTTGAGGAGCGGCGGCGGCGCGAAACGCTTCTCCCGGTACTCCTCGAACATGATGTTGGCGATGAAGTAGGTCGTATCGAGCCCGACGAAGTCGAGCAGCTGGAACGGCCCCATCGGGTAGCCGCAACCGAGCTTCATCCCCTCGTCGATGTCGGCCACGGAGCCCACGCCCTCTTCGAGGGCGCGAATCGCATCGAGCAGATAGGGCACGAGCAGCCGGTTGACGATGAACCCGGAGTTGTCCTTGCAGGCGACCGGCGTCTTGCCCAGGGCGCGGCAGAAGACATCGATCTCGGCGAGGACGCTGTCGTCGGTGAGGAGCGTGCGCACCACCTCGACCAGCTTCATGACCGGCACCGGGTTGAAAAAGTGGAGGCCCACGAAACGCGACGGACGCGAAGTCGCCATGGCGAGCTGGGTCACCGTCAGCGAAGAGGTGTTCGACGCGAAGATGGCGCCCGGCTGGACCACCTTGTCGAGCGCCGCGTAGGTCGCCTTCTTCTCCTCCAGGTTCTCGACGATCGCCTCGACCACGAGGTCGCAGTCGGCCATCGGCTCGAAGGAGGTCGTCCCCCGGATCCTTCCGAGGACCGCGTCGCGGTCTTCGGCGGTCATTTTGCCCTTCTCGACCGCCTTGGCGAGCGAACCGCGGATGCGGCCCATGCCCTTCTCGAGCAGGGCGTCCGAAACCTCCCGGACCACCGTCTCGAACCCCGCCTTCGCCGCGATCTCGGCGATCCCGGATCCCATCAGGCCGCAGCCCAGAACTCCGACTTTGCGAATGGCCATCTCTTTCCTTCCTCTCAGGTAGCTGATTTCGGACAGCGGTATTCCGACGACAGGCTAGGCAGACGACAGGCTAGGCAGACAACAGATCTCGGACAACCGGCTTCACTCCGGCGCGGGCTCCGGCTGGCTCGCGAGCTCGGCAATCTCCCGCCGGTCGCCTTCCCCCTCCCGCAACGTCAGGGCCAGCGCGCCCGGGACGAGGAACGGCAGGCGTTCCGCCCACTCGACGATCTTCACTCCCGGTCCGAGGAGAACCTCTTCGAAGCCGCAGGCGGCCGCCTCGGACGGCGAGATCCGGTAGAGGTCGAGGTGCGAGAGACGCCCTTCGGCCCTCTCCTCCCCGCCCACTCCGCCCGGCATCTCGTGTTCCCGCAGCAGCGCGAAGGTCGGCGACTGCACCTCGCGCGGGTCGATGCCCAACCCGAGGGCGACCCCCTGGGCGAGCACGGTCTTGCCGGCGCCGAGGCCGCCATAGAGCAACAGGCAACCTGCTGGCAGGAGCTCCCGCGCCAGCTCGGCGCCCAGCGCCCGGGTCTCGGCGACGCTCGCCGTGTGCCAGACCCTCACGCCTGGCCGAGCTTCCCGTAAGCCTGCGGCAGGTACTCCGCCAACGTCCCGGCCGGCACCGCCGGAGCGACGCCGGCGGCGACCGCCAGATCGCCGGCCAGACCGTGCAAGTGTACCGCGACCTGCGCCGCGAACGCCGGGTCGTCGCCCTGCGCGAGGCGTGCTGCGATCAGGCCGGTCAGCACGTCGCCACTGCCGCCGCTGGCCATGCCGGGGTTACCGGTCGTGTTGATGGAGACCTCTCCCGAGGGCAGACCGACCAGCGATCGGCTGCCCTTGAGCACGACGATGGCGCCCGAGAGCTCGGACGCGCGCCGGACGCTCGCCAGGCGGTCGGCTTCGACCTCAGCCGTGGAGCAACCCAACAGCCGCGCGAGCTCGCCGGGGTGCGGAGTCAGAATGGTGGCGGCGCGCCGCCTGGCGAGGAGACGCAGGCCGCCCGCTCCCCTGCGCCCTCCCTTCGCGCCCTTGGCGCCGGCGCCGGCACCGGAGGCCGCCGCCGCCGCGAGCGCGTTCAGCCCGTCCGCGTCGAGCACCAGCGGCAGGTCGGCGAGCTCGACCACGAGGCGCTGCACCAGCTTGAAGGTGCCAGGCGACTGCCCGAGTCCCGGACCGAGGGCCAGGACATCGCGCTCCCGGGCGGCCGTGAGCAGGCGGGCGAGCGCCGCGAACGGCAGCCCGCCGCTCGCATCTTCGGCGAGTGGCAGGCTCATCGCCTCGGGAGCGGCACTGGCGAGCGCCGCCCAGGCCGAGTCGACCGTCGCGACCGTCACCAGGCCGGCGCCGCCTCGGACCGCGCCACGTGCCGCGAGGATCGCGGCCCCCGCCTTGCCGCGCGAGCCGGCGACCAGAAGGACATGCCCGAACTCCCCCTTGTGCGCGGCCGAGGCCCGTGCCGGCAAGCCGTGCCGCAGATCTTCACCGGTCAGCACCTCGAGGTTGCCTCCGGCGCAGGGGCTCGAGTCGAACGGCACACCCAAATCGGCCACCGAGAGCTCGCCGACCCACTCGGCCGCAGGCTGCAGCAGATGGGCGATCTTGGGGGCGCCGAACGTCACCGTCGCGTCGGCCTGGATCGCCGGGCCGATCGGATGCGAGCGGCCGGCGTCGAGGCCGCTCGGGAGGTCGACCGCGAGGCGGGGCGCCGGCAGGGCGTTCATCCACTCGACGAGCTCGTCGTAGGGGGCCCGCAGCGGGCGTTCGAGGCCGGTGCCGAAGAGCGCGTCCACGACGAGATCCGCGGTGAAGGCCGACTCGGCGCTCTCCTGCCAGTCCGCGGCGAGATCGAAGGTCGCGAGGCCCATCGCCCGGCAGATCGCGAGCTGCTGAGCGCAATCGGCGGAGGGCGCCCGGCCGAAGTTCGCCAGGAAGATGCCGACCTCGTAGCCGCGCGTGACGAGCTGCCGGGCGAGCGCCAGGCCATCGCCGCCGTTACTCCCCGGTCCGCAGAAGATCGCGATCCGGCGCGCCTCGCCGAAGCTCGAACCGATCGCCTCGGCGAGAGCGAGGGCGGCGTTCTCCATCAATACCATGGCGGGGACGCCGAGCTCGTCGATCGCCCAGCGGTCGAACGCCCTTGCCTCTGCTGCAGTCAGAACACGCATGGATCCTCCACGGCCGCCCCCCCAAAGACCGCACCGGACGAGCCCGGCGAACCGGCCGCGCCAGGAGCCCGGAGCCAGCCCGCGAGCAGCTTCGAGGTGCGGTGGCAGGAAGGGAGCTCCCCCGCGTCGAGGCGCGCCGCGAGGCGCCCGAGGCCCTCGATGGTGTCGATGTCCTCCTCTTCCGTCAACAGCGCGACGGTGAGCCCGGCCGCGCGGCAGCGTTCCAGGGTTTGCGCGAGCACCGCGCCGGTACTCCAGGCGATGTCCTCGAAGACTGCCGCACGCAGCGCCACGGCGCCCAGTCCTATCAGGTAGTAGCCGCCGTCGACGGCGGGTCCGAGCACGACTTCGGCACCCGCCTCGAAAGCCCGGAAGGCCTCTTCGACCCGCTGCGGATCGAGCTGCGGCAGGTCGCTGCCGATGGCGACGGCGAACTGTTCTGCAGGCTCCATGAGTGCGGTGCAGAGGCGCTCCGTGAAGGCATGACGCATCCGGGCGCCGAGGTCGCCATCGACCTGCCGCCGGCCTCGGGGCGGCACTGCGGGAAGCGGCTCGCCCTCCTCCAAAGCCCAGACAGGGACGAGCTCGAAGTCGGCGCCGGAGAGCCTCTCGACAAGGTCGCCGAGGAATGCAGCGTGCAGGTCGGCTGCTTGAGCGGCCGAGAGGGCGCCGATCAGACGCGTCTTGACGCGCCCTTCGACCGGCGGCTTGGTGAACAGAAGGACGGTCTTTCGACCGGCGGGAACCTGCGGGGTTGGCTGCGCCGTCACGAGGGGATTCTACCGCCGCCCGGGCGACGCGTTGCGCACCGGCGACGCCGGCAACGTCAGCGACGGCGCTTCGGCAACGGGGAGTCCCCGCGCAAGCGCGGCAGATTGCGCTTCAGGACGATCCCGGCCGCGAGCCCCGCCGCCAGGGCGACGATCGGAACGATCCAGCGCAGGCCACGCGGCGCCCAACCGAGCTCCTCCTGCAGGTTGCCGCGCAGCTCGTCGAGGTCGACGGCGAAGCGCTCGCGGGTACCGGCGAGATCTTCGGGATCGTGGCTCACCGCTCCTCCTCGTCGCCGAGCTCCGCGACTGCGGAGCCCTCGTCTTCTGCGCCGAGACGCGACTGCCACCAGGCGGTATGGTCGCGCAAGCGGCGATCCAGCATCGCGGTCGGCGCCTCGATCCGGCGGGCGCGCGCCACCGACGCCATGGCGAACAGCACGGTCCCGAGGACGAAAACAGCGAAGACGATGCCGACGGCGCCCCAGCGCGGCAACCAGAGCGCCAGCATCTCGATCAGGAAATAGACCAGCAGGCCGACGGTCCAGAAGCCCAGGGCGAGCGTGATCGTGAACAGCAGGGCGGCGCGCAACAGGCTGCGCCCGGACTCGGCCAGATCCGCCAGGGCAGCCGAGATCTCGGCGCGGACGACAGCGAAATAGGCCGATCCCAGATTCTGAACCCGGGCGATCCAGCCCGCCGGCTTGGTCATCCTTTGCCGCCGATGTTCATCGTGCGCACCGTGAAGGCCTGCGTCGCGCCCACCTCGTCCCGAACGCCGACAGCGAGCTTCTGCGGCCCCTTCCGCATCATAAGCGAAATCGTGTAGACGTAGACCTGTTTCACGGCGGTCGCCACCTCCGCCTCGGGGATCACGATCGGCACGACGGAGCTCTGCACCTCGGACATGCCGCCGCTGTCGTCCATGGCGGCGAAGAAGACCCGCACCCGCGCCTGACGCAGGTTCTCGGCCGGCACCAGGACGAGCTTGCCGATGGGGATACGCACTTCGACCGGGACGGTGAAGAGGCCGTCATCGCGCCGGATCTCCGGCTTGCGCTCCACTCCGATACCCAGGCTGTTGCTCTCCGCGTCGTAGAACAGCGCCGAGATCACGCCGTCGGACATCTTGGCTTCGCTCGTCTTGTCGCGATACCCCTCGCGGTGTCGGACGACCAGATCCTTGCGCTTCGTGCGCACATCGATCTTGTGGTACCGGCCGTCGCCGCTGTGCACGGGGCTGTAGCCCAGCGAATAATAGGTCTTGAAGTCCCCGGCCACGGTGAGGAGGCCCTTGGCCGGGTCGTTCGTGTTGTAGATCGCCTTGCCGCCGGTCTCCTCCGCCATCATCTGGAGCGTCGACTGGAGGTTCGAGGTGTGGATCGAGTCGACCATCCCGCTCGTGTTCGCCGTGCGATTCTCGGCCGAGATCGAGGAGGAAGTCCGCAGGCCTTCGGCGTCGATGGTGTAGAACGAGATCCGGTTGGCGTTGGCCTGGGCCACCAGCTCCTGGATCCGGCGCGACGAGTCGTAGCTCAGGCTCTCCATGATCGCGGTCGAAGAGCCCGACGACGAGAACTTCTCCTGCACGTAGTGGAAGACGTCCTGGCCGGCGATCATCGGCAGTCCGTCGCTCACGTAGAGGACCGCCTTCCTGCCCGGAAGTCCGGCGAGGGAGCTCACCGTGTTCTTCAGCGAGTCGATCGAGAACTGCAGGTCGTTGAAGATCGACTCGGCGTAGCTCCGCGCCCGGGTGAGCGCCATGTTCGGGTCCTTCATGTCCTCGAGCTCGCGCAGCAGCTCGCGGCGCTCCGAGTCGGCCTGGGTGGCGAAGGCGTTCAGCTTCTCGAGCTCGAAGAGCGCCGAAGCGATGACCTGGGGATCGGAGGTGAACGGCCGCCGGACGTGCGGCTCGCGGTCGTAGGTCATCAGCATCACGCGATCGCCCGGCGTCAGGTCCGAGCGCAGGAACTCGCGCAGGGAGCCGAAGACCTTGTTGCGGCTGAACGGATGAATGTTGAAATTGTCGATGTAGACCACGAGGTGCAGGCGCTGATCCTCCGGCACCGGCGGGGGCATTCCCGGGACGGCGCCCGGCACCGGCTCGGCGGGGGCGGCAAGCTCCTCTTCGGACAACACCGGCCGGCCTTCGGTGACGGCGTAGAAGTTCGTGATCGCCATCGGCTTCTTGTCTTCGATGATCTCGAAATCGTCGCGGGTCAGGCCGTTGACGCGGTTGCCCTTCTTGTCGGTCACGTATACGTCGACGTTGACGACGCTGACGTCGATCGACTCGAAGAAGTCGCCGGCGCCGATGGCGGGCGCCTCCGGCGCCTCCCCTGTCGGCGGCGCCGGTTCCTGCAGGGGGGTCGCTGCAGGAGCCTGGGCGGCGAGATGAGCGGGCATACCGGGGGCGGCGAGACCCGCCACGAGAAGCAAAAGCAGACGGCACTGCGAAATTCTCATCATGAAATTCGGTTCCTCGAGAGGAGCGATGCCGGAAGGTCGGGGTCGCCGACCTTCCGGAATTCACCGCAGAGGTTCACTGCGTCAGGGTTGCACTTCGGCGCGGGCCGAGTAGATCGTCCCACCCGCCGGATCCGAAACCGCCAGCACGAGGTCGTTCTTCGCCCGGCGGAGCTGGACGATGGTGGTGTAGGTCGCGAAGGCACCCGCGGGGGCCTTGCCCGGCATGTCGAGGCGGATCGGTATGACCGGGATGTCCGACCGGCCACCGCGCTCGTCGAGGGCCGCGATCCGCAACTCGACCTCGGCGCTCATTCCCCTCTCGGTGGGCAGAGCGGTGAGCCTCTCGAGCGGAATCCGGATGGTGACCGGAACGTTCATCTTGGTGCCGGAGACCTTCCTCGACGTCCCGATCTCGACCGGCAGTGGCAGGGAGTTGGGACCTTCGCCGAAGAGCAGGATGCTCTCGACCGCCATGCTGGTCTCGCGCCGCTGCGAGAAGTCGACGAAGCCGGCCCGATTGCGGATCTTCAAGTCCGCGACGCGGGTCGAGAGCGCCACCTTGTGCTTGCCATCGTCGCCCTGCCAGGTCGGGGTGAAGCCGATCCAGTAGTAGCTGTGGGTGTCCTCGGCGACCCGGGCGAGAACCTCTTCGCGGGCTGCGTTCAGCAGCGCCTCGCCACCGGTCTCCTGGGCGACGTACTGCAGCGAGTACTGGACGTTGTTCTCGCGCTGGAACTGGGTGCTGCGATCGTTGAAATTCGAGCCTGCCGCGTATTCGGCGCTGGTGGTCGAGTCCTCGGTCAGGCCCGGAATGTCGACGGCGTAGATCGTGTAGCCGAGCTGGTTCGCGGTATCGGTCAGCGGAGCCAGGAGCTCGTCACCGCGCTTCAGCTGCGATTCGAGCACCGTCCGGTTGTAGTCGTTGATGGCGTACTGCACGGGATCGTACGGCCATCCCCCGGCGAGCAGGACGAGGACCTTGCGACCCGGCGGGTTGGCAAACCCGCGCAGCGCCGAAGTGGCGGCGGCGACGATCCCCTTCACTTGATCCTGCAGCGTCTCGGCGTAGGCGCGCTCGTCGACGTCCAGTCGCATCTGGGTCGAGTCGAGCAGGCGCGGACGGTGGCCGTAGAATCGGTCGCTGCGAGTGGCTTGGGTGAACCTGCGGTCGTCCGATTCCCGCTGGATGCCCTTCGCTGGCCGGGCCATCGCCTTGCGGAAGACGCGCTCGAGCTCGGCGCTCGACTGCGACCAGGAGGAGAGCATCTCGAGCTGCAGACCGTCGTAGGCGACGACGGCCATGCGGTCCTCGGGGCGCAGCCGCCCGAGGTCGGCGGAGAGCTTCTCGATCACCAGGTCGCGATCGCGCGCAAGCGGGTAGAAGTCGTCGATGAAGACCAGGTAGCTGGTTCCGACCGGCGTCCCCGGCGCGAGCTGCGGCACTCCGGGGACCATCACCGGAGCGTCCGGCGGTCCTTCGATGGCGTCGCCGCCCCGGACCTCGGTGAAGTACTGGATCGGAACCTCGGCGCCGTCGACCTTGAGCGCAAAATCGCCCGGCTGGAGACCCGTAACCGGCAGCCCCTGCTTGTCGGTCACCACGACCTCGACGTTGATGACCCGCACCTCGACGGTCTCGCCGAAGATCGAGGCGGGCGCGGCTTCGGGCGTGCCCGGCACCTGCGCCCCGACCACCGAGGCGACGAAGGCGAGTGCGGCGAGAGCTGCGGAACCGTTGCGGCTTGGCGAGCTGTTCATTCTGCGGACTCCTTCGGGAAGCGGTCTCATCGATCCCGGTCTCATCGATCCAGTACGGGAGGCGAGCGGCGATCGGATTCCAGACCCGCTGCAATCGTCGTACCACGAAGCCTGGCGCGCAGGTGCTGCGCGATCCGGACCCCGTGGTCACGAGAGTTCTCGATGAAGATTCTGTGGGTTTCGCGCCCCGCCTGGATCGTCCCCGCGACGTAGAGGCCGGGGACCGCGGTTTCGCAACTTCCCGGATCGAACTCCGGAGCCCCGGTCGCCGGATCGACCCGCACACCTGCAGCTTCGAGGACTCCGGTCTCCGGAGCGTATCCGATCAGGACGTAGGCCGCTCCGGCGGCGACTTCCTCGATCCGGCCTTCGCCGCCGGGCAGAAGGACCCGCACCGCGCCGTCCACGAACTCGACCACCTCGGCGCCGAGCAGCGCCCGGATGCCGCCTTCGGCGATGCGGTTCTCGATGTCCGGCTTGACCCAGTACTTGACCGTCTCCTTGAGGGCCGGGCCGTGGTGCACGAGGGTGACCCGCGCGCCATGGCGGAAAAGGTCGAGAGCCGCCTCGACGCCCGAGTTGCCACCTCCGACGACGACGACCGAGTCCCCAAAATGGGACAGCGGCTCGCGATAGCGGCTGTGGACCCATGGTCGATCCTCGCCGGGGACCCCCAGGCGTAACGGATGACAGAAGTAGCCCGTCGCGACCGCGACGGCCCGGGCGCGCCGATCGACGGCGCCGGAGCGTCCTCGGCAGGAGACGACGAAGCCGTCGGCCGTCTTCCGGATCGCTTCGACGTCCTCATGCAGCGCCAGGGGCAGCTCGTACTTCGCTGCCACGGCCTGATAGTAGGCCACTGCCTGCCGCCGATTCGGCTTGTCGTCCGGGATCGCGAACGGCACGCCGGCGATCTCCAGACGCTCTCGCGTGGTGAAGAACAGCATCTCGGCCGGGTAGTCGACGAGCGAGGCGACCAGGGGGCCGCGGTCCACCAGCAGCGTCGTGAGACCCGCCCGCCGGGCTTCGGCGCCCAGGCCGATGCCCGTCGGCCCCGCGCCGACCACCAGGAGATCCAGGAGATCCATGGCCGAAGCCCGGCTCGCATTCGCCGTCATGCCAGACACCCGCCACGCCGGACTGTCGCTCCAGCAGCGACGCCGGCGTCCGGTCGGCGCTGCATCCAGAAGGGATCGACCGGGCCGGTGCCGGCGCCGATCGGAATGGCACGGACGATCGCCTCGTGCAGCCAGTCGATCGCCCCCGCGACCGCCTCGACCAGGCTCTCGCCGCGCCCGAGGCGCGCCGCAATCGCCGACGAGAGGGTGCACCCGGTGCCGTGGGTCGACCGGCTCGCGATCCGCGGGTGGACGAAGCTGTGAACTCTGGAGCCGTCCCAGAGGAGGTCCACGACCTCGCCCCCCTCCGCATGCCCGCCCTTGAGCAGCACGGCTGCGCAGCGCTCCCCGAGCCGCCGCACCAGGCGCTCCCTCGCCGCCGGCGTGCTGGCGGCAGACGCGCCGTCGAGGCGCTCCGCCTCCGGCAGATTCGGTGTCAGCAGGGTCGCGAGCGGGAAAAGGCGCTGCAGGTGGTCCACGGCATCGGCGTCGAGGAGCGCATTGCCGCTTTTCGCGATCATGACCGGGTCGAGCACCACCGGTGGTCGCGGTGGCCGCCGGTCTGCGCGCAGGGCGCTCGAAGGGGAGGCAGAGGCGGCTGGCGCCGCGACCAGGCAGGCGGCCACCGCGTCGATGATCCCGGTCTCGGCCAGCATCCCGATCTTCACCGCGTCGACGCCCGGATCAGCGAAAACCGCGTCGATCTGGGCCGCCACGAGGGCCGGCGGCAGGGCCTGCACAGCGCTCACCCCGAGGGTGTTCTGCGCCGTGATCGCCGTGATGGCGGTCATGCCGTAGCCACCGTGGGCCGCGAAGGTCTTGAGATCCGCCTGGATCCCGGCGCCACCGCTCGAGTCGGAACCGGCGATCGAGAGCAGACGGGGCAGTCCGGCACCCGCCGGCGGGAACACCAGCGCGCCGCTCAACGCTCGACCGCGGCCGCCGGAAGCGCGGCACGGCCCCAGGCCTTGCGGCGTCCGGCCCAGATCGCCAGCAAGAGCAGGAGGATCACCAGGCTGATGCCCTGCGCCACGGTCAACCCGGCCAGCAGTCGGTCGTCCTTGGCGCGCAGGAACTCGACCAGGAAACGTTCGACTGCGAGCCCGGCGAAGACCGCCAGGGCGGTGCGACCGGCGCGTTTGCCGTAAGGACCGCGGAGCATCCGCCAGCCGACCCAGGCGATCAGGAAGGCGATCGCCGTTTCGTAGAGCTGGGTGGGGTGGACGCGCAGCAACTGGTCGTCCGCGACTCCGGGCGGGATCGCCACGCCGAACTCCGACCGCAGGTAGCCGGCGGTCGTCGGCGGCAGGCCGTTCGGGAAGGCGATGGCCCACGGCAGATCGCTCGGCCGCCCGTAGTCGTCGCCGACCAGAAAGCAGCCGATCCGCCCGACACCGTAACCGAGCGCGAGCGCCGGAGTCGCGGCGTCGAGGAGCGGCCAGAACGGCAGCCGCCGGCGCCGGATCACCCAGAGGACCGCGGCGGTCGCCAGGATGAAGCCGCCGTACCAGACGAGGCCGGAGCGATCGAACAGCAGGCGCCAGTCGCCGTAGAGAATTGCGTAGTAGATCTTCGCGCCGAGGATGCCACCGACGCCGGCGGCGAAGAGGATCGAGCTGGCATCCTCCTCACTCCCTACTCCCAGGCGCTTCATGCCGCGCTTGAGCTGCAGGTAGCCGGAGAAAAAGGCCATCACCAGCATGACGCCGAAAGGACTGATCACAATCGGCCCGATATGGAAAAGCTCTTGGATCATCGCGAATTACTCTAACATCCACGTCGTGCAGAACGAGGCCATCGCGAGCGCCCGGCGGAGCGCCGCCGGAAGTCACCGCCAGCGCCTGATCCTGCGCCTGCTGCGCCGTCCGGAGCAGAAGCCGGCGCGACGCCTGCTGGCGCGGCTCCACCCCGCCGACCTCGCCCGGTTGGTGCCACTGCTCGCGCCCGACGAGCAGGACCGCCTGATGGAGACCCTGCTCGAGCTCAAGCTCGCCGGCCGGACGGTGGCCGAGCTCGGCCCCGACATCCAGGCGACCATCCTCGCCAAGCTCGAGGACGGCGCCCTCGCCGGCCTCCTCCGCCAGATCTCCGCCAATGACGCCGTCGATCTGCTCGAGCGGCTCGATTCGGACCGCGCCCAGGCGGTGATGGCGCTCCTCGACCGCCCAGCGGCCAACCAGCTCGCCAATCTGATGCATTACGGGGCGGCGACCGCCGGCGGCCTGATGGACCCCGAAGCGCCGCACTTCCCCGCCGAACAGACCGTCGACACGACGCTCAAGCAAGTGCGTCAGCTCGCCGAGGGGCGGCGCCTCTTCTATCTCTACATCACCGACGAGCGGCTCCACCTGCTGGGAATCGTCTCGCTCTGGCAACTGGTCACCGCCGCCGCCGACCGGCCGCTGCGCGAGATCATGTCGACCGAGGTCGTGACCGTCCGGGTGGACACCCCCGAGGAGGAGGTGGCGCAGGTCTTCTCGCGCTACGACCTCCTGATGATCCCGGTGGTCGACGGCGAAGGCCGCTTCACCGGCGCGATCACCGTCGACGACGTTCTCGACGTCGTCGAAGCGCAGGCCACGCAGGACCTCTACCGCCTCGCCAACCTGTCCGTCCAGGAGGGAGTCTCGACCACCGCCATGCGCTCGGTGCGCTTGCGCCTGCCCTGGCTCCTGGTCAATCTCACGACCGCCTTCCTCGCCGCCTTCGTCGTCAGCCAGTTCCAGGCGACGATCGCGAAGTACGTCGTGCTCGCGGTCTTCATGCCGATCGTCGCCGGCATGGGCGGCAATGCCGGCACCCAGACCCTCACGGTCATGGTGCGCGCCCTCGCCCTGGGCGAGATGGACCTGCGTCGCGCCGGGGGCGTGCTGATGCGGCAGACGGCCGTCGGCCTGATGAACGGCCTCGGCACGGGCCTCGTCCTCGGCCTCGTCGCCCTGATCTGGGAGCGCAACGCTGTTCTCGCCGGCGTGCTCTTCTTCGCCGCGACCGTCAACCTGACGATCGCCGGCTTTTTCGGCGCCGGCGTGCCGCTGGTCCTCCGGCGCCTGAACCTCGATCCTGCCCTCGGCAGCTCGATCCTCGTCACCACCGCCACCGACGTCTGCGGCTTTCTCGCCTTCCTCGGCACGGCGACCCTGCTCCTCGCCCACCTCCACCCGTGAGCCCGGAAGAGCCGCTCCGGCAACCGACCGCGGCCGACATCGCCGCACTCGCCGCCCATCTCGGACCGGGATCGCTCCTCGGGGAGGCCTCCGCCCGCGAGCGCTATGCACAGGACGAAACGGAGGACCTGCGCTTTCTGCCGGCGGCGGTCGCACTCCCGGCCTCCACCGCCGAGGTGCAGACGATCCTGCGCTTCGCCCACGACCGGCGGCTCGCAGTGACGCCGCGCGGCGCCGGCACGGGGCTCTCGGGGGGGGCCTTGGCCGCGACCGGCGGCATCGTTCTCGGTCTCGAGCGGATGAACCGGATCCGCGAGATCGACCGCCGGAATCTCGTCGCGGTCGTCGAGGCCGGCGTCATTACCGCCGACCTGCAGAACGCCGTCGAGGCGGTCGGGCTGTTCTATCCCCCCGACCCGTCGAGCCGCGAGAGCTGTCAGCTGGGCGGCAACATCGCGGAGGACGCGGCCGGGCCGCGCAGCGCGAAGTACGGCACCACCCGGCGCTACGTCCTCGGTCTCGAAGCCGTCCTTGCCGACGGCTCCCTGCTGCCCGCAGGCGGCAAGAACCGCAAGGACGCCACCGGCTACAACCTGACTCAGCTCCTCGTCGGTTCCGAGGGGACGCTCGCTGTCATCACAGCGGCGACCCTCCGGCTGCTCGCCAAACCGGCGGCGACGCTCACCATGATCCTCCCCTTCCCGACCCTCGAGGCCGCCGCGGAGGCGGTCGAACGGATCTGGAGCGACGGCTTCGACCCTTCCGCCTGCGAGATCGCCGAGCGCGCCGCCCTCGACGCCGTGACTCGGGTCGAAGCGCTGCCGCGCGAGCTCGCGGCTGCGGCGGCGATGCTTCTCCTCGAGCTCGACGGCTCCGACGCGGCGGCGCTCCTCTCGGCCGCGGCCGGCATCGACGAGCTGGCGCAATCGCTCGGCGCCTCCCCCGCCCTGGTGGCGGACGACGCCGCCGGCCAGCGCCGTCTCTGGCAGATTCGCCGCCGGATCGGCGAGGCGGTCAAGCAGCTCTCGGTCTACAAGGAGGCGGACACCGTCGTGCCGCGCGCGGCCCTCGCCCCCCTGGTCCGGGCGGCGCGCGCCGCCGCCGACCGGCAGGGACTGACGGCGATCTGCTACGGCCACGCCGGCGACGGCAACCTGCACGTCAACCTGCTGCGCGGCGAGCTCCCTGCGGAGCTCTGGATCGAGCGCCGCGATCGCGCCGAGGAGGAGCTCTTCCGGGCCGTGGTAGCGCTCGGCGGCAAGATCTCCGGCGAGCACGGCATTGGACTCGTGCAGCGCCGATTTCTGCCCCTGGCCCTCGCACCCGCCGAGATCTCCGCGATGCGCGCTGTCAAGGCGGCGCTCGACCCGCGCGGCATCCTGAACCCGGGCAAGATCTTTCCGGGCGGGTAGGTCCGGGCCGGTCCTGAGCAAGGACCTTTGTGAAACGAGGTGTCGGGAAGGCGCGACGATGCGAAAGCAGGAGACCGGGAGACGCTTCCGACTGCCGGCGAACTGATCTAGCATCGGCCCGCACGGACCTGCACAGGGCGACTGTCTCGAGCATCGCAGGTATCGCAGGCAGTGCGGGCGTCGAAGCCGTCGAAACCGGGACTGTCGCAGCATTCGATTCAGGAGATCCACGATGAAGTTGACGCCGCTCGGCAAGCTCCTCCTGTTCTTGATCGGCCTCGGACTGGTCGTGACCGCCGTCTACCGTTTCGTTCCGCCCGAGCAGCTCCCCTGGAACCGCCCGCAAGCGGCACCGCCCAGCGGAACCGAGGTCCGGCAAGAGGGCCGTCCGGCGGAGAAGGCTGCCGAGAAGTCCCGGCCGGCGGCCGACGCCCAGGCCTCGAACAAGCCGTGGATCGCCGTTCCTGCAGGTCTCTTCGCCTCCGGCCCGGATCAGTCCGAGATCGACGTGCCGCCCTTTTCGATCGAGCGCACCGAGGTCACCAACGGGCGCTACGAGGAGTTCCTCGAGGCCTGCCCGCGCGGCAGCGCCTGCGGCCCCCGCGAGCTCCCTTCCTACTGGGAGGACCGCGCTTACCTCGCCGGGCATCGCGACAACCCGGTGGTCTTCGTCGCCTGGAGCGAGGCCGCGAGTTTCTGCCGCTGGTCAGGCGGCCGCCTGCCGACGGCGATCGAGTGGGAGAAGGCGGCCCGCGGCACCGACGGCCGTTCCTATCCGACCGGCAATGTCCTCGATCCGGCGACCGCGAACATCCTCGGGGCCGAGCGGCATGACGAGAAATCGGCCGCCGCGAAGCAGATTCCGACCTGGCCGGTGACCGACAGCCGCTATGCGCGCGACCGCAGTCCCTACGGCGTTCTCGGCATGGCCGGCAACGTGAGCGAATGGACCGCATCGGCGAGCGAGGAAGAGCCCGACCTGCGCCTGGTCGCCGGCGGCTCCTGGGATTCCTGGGAGCTCTCCGACGGGCGGACCTACAACCGCATCCCGAAGTCGCCCGCCGACCGCAGCTCGAGCCTCGGCTTCCGCTGCGCGAAGTCGCAGCAGTAGCAGGGTGGGTGGAAGGCGATGAAATGCAGAAAGAAGCAAAGGCTCGAACAAAGGGGTGCTCGCCCGACGCTCTCGGGTCGGTCACCTGCGTTGACTTCCGCTCCGCGGCGGATTCAAGAGCTTCGTCCGCGGCGCCCGCACGAAACCCAAACGGTTCTTCCATCATCGATCGCAGCGGAGGGGGCACGACACTCATGACCAGGAACGCCAGGCCGTATCTTTCCTTTACTGGAGCCTTTGCCTTTCTTTGTTGTTCCTTGTCCCCGGCCGTCGCCGCCGAGGATGACTCGCTGCAGAAGGTGGTGGACGCCGGGGTGCTCCGCGTCGCCGCGGAGCCGGGCACGCCGCCGATGCTCTTCAAGGAGGGCAGCCGCTACGACGGGTTCGACTACGCGATCGCCA
>JAGPDF010000063.1:23788-27287 GCA_018057705.1 Thermoanaerobaculia bacterium
GCCGAGGATGACTCGCTGCAGAAGGTGGTGGACGCCGGGGTGCTCCGCGTCGCCGCGGAGCCGGGCACGCCGCCGATGCTCTTCAAGGAGGGCAGCCGCTACGACGGGTTCGACTACGCGATCGCCAAGGCGGTGGCGAAGCGAATCGGCGTGGACGACGTGATCATCGTCGCCGGCAAGTACTCCGAGCTCCCGGCCCGCCTCATCGCCGGCAAGGCCGACGTCATCATCTCGGGCTATACCGCCGACGATTCGATCACCGGCATCGACTGGTCCGAGGCCTACCTCGACTACGGCCTCTGCCTGGTGGTCAAGAAAGGTCGCGCCGTCCGCTCGACCGACGACTTGCGCGGCAAGGTCATCGGCATCTTCAACGACCCCGCCGCCGAAGACGAAGTCAAGGCGATGAACCTCGGGCAGGCGCGCATCGAGAAGTACGAAGACGGCTACTTCGAGCTCCTCGACCAGGGGAAGATCGACGGCTTCATCTACGACTTCCCCTACGCCCAGGAGGAGATCAAGGAGTTCGACGGCCGGCTCGAGATCGTCGAGTTCAACCTCTCGAAGTCGACCTACAACGTCGGCGTGCGGCGCGGCGCCGCGACCCTTCTCAAGATGGTGAACGCGGCGGTCCGCGGCCTCAAGGCCTCCGACGAGTACCGCCAGATCGTGCGCAAGTACCTGGGCGGCACCGGCCCCGCGCCAGTCGCGAAAGTCGCCGCCGGCCAGAGCGTCTACAAGGTCCGTCCGGGCGACACCCTCTCGGGCATCGCCCGCGACCAGCTCGGGAACCTGCGCCGCTGGAACGAGATCTGGGAAGCCAACCGCAACCGCATCGCCGACCCCAACCTCATCGACATCGGCTGGGAGCTGGTGCTGCCGGCAAGGTAGCCCCTGAGGCCCCCGGTTCGCGATTCCCGCGATTCCCACGATTCCCGTAGACTTCCTCGATGGCGACTGAGACCAGCGATCCCGGGGGCCGTCCGCCGCGGGGCAAGCGCTCGCGGGGAACGCATCTGCGGCGCCTGCCTCCGGATCCGGCCGAGAACTCGGTCGCGGTCGGGGAAGAGACCTTCCAGTGGGAGCAGCGTCACGGCTGGGGCACCAACGCCGAGGGCGAGAACCGCGGGCCCTCGTACTCGGTCTGGCTGCTGCGCCACCAGACCCGCGAGCTGATCCTCGACCTGCCCTACGCGCTCTTCTTCCAGAAGACGCCCGAGCCCGAGAAGCTGGCGGAGGTCCTCCAGAGGGCGATCGCCTACGCAATCGACTGCGGCTGGAACCCCGACTCGCGCGGTCGGAGGTTCCGGCTCGAGGTCCCCGAGTCGGAAGTCCTCGACCTCACAGACGCCCGCAAGAGACCCTGACCGCCCCCGGCGGGCAAAGGATCCGCGAGGCCGAAAGGCGATCCCAGGCGCGCAGTATTCTCCCTTTTGCTTCGCCCAAGACGTACAGGCTTGCTGTACAATCCGAGCATGGCCAGAGAGACCAGCTACTCCGCCGCCCGCGCCCGGCTGGCGTCGCTTTGCGACGAGGTGGCCGAGGGCACGGAGCCGATCTACATCACCCGGCGCGGAGCGCCGACGGTCGCCCTCATCGCCGCCTCGGAGCTGCGAGGTCTCGAGGAGACCGCTCACCTCCTGCGCTCCCCCGCCAACGCCCGTCGGCTTCTGGCGGCGGTCGCGCGCGCGCGCAAGGGCGCCGGCAGCCGTTTGACACCCTCGCAGGTCAGGAAGCGCGCTGGACTTCCGCCGGCAAAGTAGCACCAGCGGCGAGCGCGAAGCGCTCTTCGACCGCGACTTCCTGGCCGACCTCGCCTGGTGGGTCGAGACCGACCGGGCCACGGCCCTGCGCCTGCTGCGCCTCATCGAAGCGGTGCTCCGCGACCCCATCGCCGGCGTCGGCAAGCCCGAACCGCTGAAGTACCAGCTCGCCGGCACCTGGTCCCGCCGCCTGACCCAGGAGCACCGCCTCGTTTATCTCGTCACCCCGACGCGCATCCACTTCCTGCAGGCCAGGTACCACTACTGAACACCCTCCGGAGCGCGCCCGATCAGAGCAACGGCACGGCCTCACAGGTGTGAAACGCCTGCGAGTCGAGGATCGGCGGGAACGGCTCGCCCAGATCGGTCTCGCGCTCCCAGATCTCGCCGGTCCAGGTGTCGACGACGGTGAGCGTCACCGCGACATCGGTCAGCCCCGAGGCGTAGACCCAGAAGTCCTGGAAGTCGGGATGCCCACAGGCGTCGACGACCTTGAGGATGAGCTCGACATTCGCCGCGGTGAAGAACCAGAACGTCCCGCTCTCCGGCGTGAGCGCCACCGCCTGCCCGACACCGTCGCGACCCAGATGATCGTGATAGGTCGCGGTCACGCGGAAGCGATTGCCCGTGAGACAGAGCGCCGTGGCGCTCGGCTCGCAGCCGTCCTGGAACGATCCGAGCTCGGCATCGATGCCGAAGAAGTTCGCCTCCGGCGAAGGGATGCGCGGCCAGGCGACCACCCAGTCACCGGCGTCACCCACCGATACCGTCGGCAAGGGAGCATTGCCGAACGCGACGAGAAGCTCCGTCGCGGGAGTGAAAGGAAGGCCCGACAAGAGACGACCCTGTCGGAGGATGGCGAAGTCGTTCGGGCCGTTCACCGACCGATCCGTCCAGCTGAAGAGCGCTCGACCGAAGCGATCCACATCGAGCCTCGGTGCGGTGAAGTGCGCCGAGCTGGCCGAGCCACCCAGGTGAAATGGCGGAGCAGCCGGAAGAGCTCCGTAGAGCGACAAGCCGAAGACCTCTCTGTTCGTTGTGTTGTCGTCCCGCCGTGCGAAAGTCACCAGAAACTGGCCGGAACCGGTCCCCTTCAGTTCCCCGCCTGAGAGGGTGAAGGCGCGACCCCCGCCCTGAACCAGAGTCTGGGGCGCGCCGATCGGACCTCCGCTGGCGTCGAGAAGCAGACCTACGAGGTCTTTCTGCCGGTCGGCGTAGGGATCCACCGAGCTCCAGACAGCGAGCATCGTCTCCCCTGCGGCCGCCAATCCAGACAGATAGGTCCATCTCCCCGCTTCGTTGGCGACTATCGTCGGAGCACCGGTAGGGCCGGAGGCTGCTTCAACTCGTTGCGAGTACACGCGTCCCTCTCCGCCGGTTGAGTAGGACGACCAGGAGGCAACCCAGCCACTCGCTGAGCCTTCGACTGCGGCGTAGCCGCTGATCTTTCCGTTGATTCCGCTCGATTGCGCCAGCTGCACGACCGGAAAGAGGCGAGCTCCGGCAGGGTCGAACGCGGTCGCGAAGAGGCGCTGCAGGACATGGGTGAATCCCGACGAGGTTCTCCACATCACCAGGTCGTTGCCGAGGCCGTCGCGCGCGACCGCCATCGAGTCCACCAAGTGCAAGTCCGTATCCGTGACCTGGACCACCGGCCCCGAAGGCGAACCGTCGACCGAGAAGCGCTGTATGCGCAGACCGTTCGGTTCCGAAGATCTCCATCCGACCGTGAAGCC
>JAGPDF010000064.1 GCA_018057705.1 Thermoanaerobaculia bacterium
GGTCCACCCGACCGTCTTCGACACTCTCTCGAAGTGCGCCTGGGCGAAGGCGAATCCCTTCTCGAGTTGGTCGTCGTGCAGGCGGTATCCCGAATACAGGTGGCGCAGTCCGTCGATCTGGGCGAGCAGCGGAAGGCTGACGTGGGTTTCGTCAGGGAAGGCCTGACTCTTGAAACGAAATCCCCGCGGAGCTCTCTTCTCGAGCGTCTCGACCAGCCGTTCATAGTCCGCCAGGGCCTGACCGAGATCGTCCGACCGGGCGACATAGAGGAAGGCCCTGAGCTCGCCGACCCCGCTGGCCACCGCGAAGGATGCCTCCAGCGAGCGTTGCGGAAGTCGGTCGTCCCAGTCGAGACTGGGACTGAGCGCGATGTACCCCTGAAACAGCGCGGGCTCGGCGGTAAGGCAGTACAGGGCGAACTGCGCACTGGCGGAATGGCCGGAGAGCACGCGGAAGCCGTCGGTGCGATACGCCCGGTCGACCGCCGGCATGAGCTCGGTCGAGAGGAAGCGTTTGAAGTTCGCCGCACCGCCACCGCCGATCCAGCCCGCGGGCCAGTCCGACTGCGTGAAATCCCGGACACGCTTCGTGCTGTCGATCGCCACCACGATCATCTCCGGGATCTCCCCGTGCGCGGCCAGGTAGCCGACCGAAGCGGCGGCGTGCTGGAAGTGCCAGGCGCCGTCGAGCACGTAGAGCACCGGATAGCGCCGGTCCTTCGCCCACTTGTAGCTCGCAGGCAGCGCCACGTGATACGTCCGGGCCTCGTCGAGGACGGCAGAGTGCAAGTGCTCCGTCTGCCCGATGACGACCGGCTCACCGGCCTGGAGGATGGAGCCGCCGAATGTCAGCAACAGGCTGGCGACGATGCGGGGAAGCCAGGGCATATTCATACTCGGCCAGGACTGTACTTCTGGGGAAAGGTTACCGACATCGACCGCACCCCCGCCGACGCGAAGCGGGTGCCGTGCGCGGTGGGCAGTTGAGGCCGGGCGAGGGGGACGTCCGGAATCTGTTTCTGGCAGCGCCGCATCACCGACGAGCCTCACATGGCGGGTCGCGTCGAGGGTCACGCGCTGCGGACTGCACAGCTGCCCGACCTCCTCCGCTACTGAGACCGGAGCGGCGACGCGCTGCGAAGCGCCGCCGGCCTCTCAGTGCAGAACCTCCCCCGACCCGTCCGCGCGGACGAAGACGATCGCCGGAGCGCCGACCTGGATGCCTGCCGCGCCGCCGTCGCCGCCGACGAAGACGAGCCCCAGGTCCGGGAGGACGACCGCCGGCGAGCCCGGCTGGATCGCCGGAATCGGCACGACCTCGAGCACCCGGTCGTCGACGCCGTTGACGTCCGCATCGACGAGCGTCGCCGTGGCGAGGGCCGCGAGATCGACGATGGCGAGCCCGCCCGAGGCGCCCGAGATGTAGGCGCGCATTCGCGAGCGATCGACGGCCACGCCGAGCGCGACCAGAGGCAGGCGGATGCGGGAAACCAGCTGCGGCTCCGCGCGGCGCGTCAGATCGAAGACCAGCAAGCCACCCGTGGCGTGGGTGACGAACGCGTAGTCGCGCTCGCCCTCGTCGTCATCGACGCGGCCGTCAGCGTTGGCGTCCCACGGCAGGTCCACCTCCGCCGCGAGCGCGCGCACCGCCCGCGAGCCCTCGACCTCGGCGCAGGCATCGGTGAGGAAGGAGAGGTCCCCCACCGCGGCCGGCGGGCTCTCGATCTGGGCGATGCCACGGAAGCTGACGAGCGCTGCGACGTCAATCGGCGGCGAGGCTGTCGTTTCAATCAAGAGATCGAGCCCGATGAGCGCGCTCGCAAGGTCTGCCGCCGCCTCATTGCAGAGCTCGAAGCTAGGGTCCCCCGCGCCCGAGTAGATCCCCACCACCCGGCTCGCCACGGGCGAAGGCTCGTTCGGACCGTGGTAAAAGGCGCTGACGTCCACCGCCTCGACCCCGGCGCCCAGAGTCGCGAGGTAGGCGATCGTCGCGCGATTGCGCAGCAGCTCGACACGATCCCCGCTCGCCGCCGTGATCGCGATCGTGAAGCCTCCCGCTGCACTGGAATCCACGCGCGTGTAACCGCCGCGAACCAGGTTGCGCAGCGATACGGGTGCCAGGGATGCAGCGCCGTTGCCGGTGACCGCCAGTGTGCCGAGCGCTCCGTTCGCTCCCGGCGTGAACGTCACCGCGAGCCCGTCCGGCGCGGGCTCCCCCGCCCGCCAGCGCGAAGTCAGGTCGTCCGAATAGAGCACGACCTTGCGCGGCGTGCCGGCGGGAAGCTGCGTCCCGGTCCCACCGAGCCGGTCCGAGACGATCGTCGTGCCGCGCCAGGCGAGCTCGCGCGCCGCGACGGGGTCGGGCGCCTCGACAATCTCGGGCAGCATCAGCGGATCGAAGATCCGCAGCACGCCGAAGTTCGCGACCCCGCCGCCCGTCACCAGCACCCGCCCGTGCGGATCGACCGCGACCGCCCGGACGACATCCAGATACGACAACGGAAAGGTGAGCCCTCCCGGCATCACATTGGCGAGCTCGGACGGGTCGGACGCGTCGAGAACCGCGAGACCCTGCTGCCCGGCGGCGAGAAACAGGAGATTGCCCAGCCGCGCGACGTCGTAGACGTGCTGGAAGGGATAGTGGCCCACGACCTGGCTGGCGCGGGCCCGGAACTCGAGCGCCAGGGTCTCGTTCCAACTGTTTCCGGACCCATCGGCGATCGCCGGCCCGAGCTCGAGCCGCAGATCGCGATCGGTCGGCCAGGCGCCGCGCGGCGTGACCACGACCACGGAGCGGTCAGCGCCGAAGTCGACGTCGACGCCGATCACAAGACCGGCGTCGTCCAGCACCCGCACCGCCCCGAGCACGTCACTCAGGGGTTCGCTCCACTCGACCTCGAGCGCTTCGGTCGCGTCGATGCGCGCGCCGAGCGCCAGCAGGTAGCGATTGCCGGCCTCGATACTCGCCTGCAGCTGGAACGATCCATCCGCGGCCGCGGTGGTGAAGGGAGCGCGCGCGTCGTCGAGCCCGAGGAGGCGCACGCGCGCCTCCTCGGACACCGAACCGATCGCCCCGGTGATCTCGACGGCGTCGTCGCCGAATAAGAAGCTCACGCCGCGGTCGATCTCGCCCCCGGCGGCTTCGGTTGCATCGAGCACGAAGAACCGGAGCGGCGAGCCCGCGAGGGGGTGTGGCGCCGCCGTGTCGCCGAAGACCTCCGGCGGAATCTCGTCGATACCGCCGTCGCCAGGAGGCGAATTGAAGTCGCCCGGCTCCGATTGATAGAGCACGAAGCCAGAGGCACCGTCGCGCACGGTCACCGTGACAGGGACGCCGAGCAGTGTCGGGATGAGAACGGCGTCGTGCTCGAGCAGCGACTCGATGGCGCTGTTCAACACCGTGACGATTCCGGAGAGTCCCGTCTCGACGTAGGCGTCGTTCCAGAGGGTCGTCGGGAACCCAAGGAAGCCGATCGGCTCCGGCGTCCACGAGATCGTGTAGTTGCCCGCAAACGCGAGGCCAGGGAGCATCGCCCCAGGCGCGGCCGCAGCGAGCTCGGCCAGGCTCGGGCCCGTGCCTGCCTCAGCGCGTGTGCCCCCCGCCTGCGAGGCGAAGAGCTCGACAGCGAAAGGTGCGGCTCCCGCGGCCAGCGTCGAGAGACGGCCATCCGCCGCAGTCGCGAGCTCGTGAAGCATCCAGCCGTGCGCTCCCGCCGCACGGACCTCGCGCAGCACCAGAATCGGCCGGCCTGCCGGCGCGCCGGCCGGTGCCGGGAGGGCGAGCTCGATCGCTTTGTCGGGAATCGCGCCGCCGAAGTCGAGCGTGAAGCTCGCTCCTTCGACAAAAGAGGCGGGCAGCGGCACCGGCAGTTGGCCAGAGACGAGCGGAACGACCTGCACGACGCTTGTTTCGTCGAATGTGTCCGCTGGCACCGAAAGAGTCCAGCCGTCGATCGTCGTGAAGATCGAGCCTTCGGCTCCGACGTAGGCACCCCGACCGTCCGCGGTGCGGAATGGGCCGAGGATCGCGACCACCTCGTTCGCTCCGGCGATCAACACGTGCAGCAGGAGCCGATCGGTCACCTGGGAGACGATCGAAAGCTCGAAGCTGCCGTCCTGTTCCGCCGCGACCGAGATCGTAGCCGCGAGGCGGGTAAGGTTCTCGACGAAGACCAGCGTTCCTGCCGGCGCCGCGCCGGGCAGCCCCTGGATGCGCGATTCGCCGTTCGTGCCCGGCGCGTAGAGCAGCACGCGGGAGAGATCGACCGTCGACGGCAGCGTGACGTTCTGGGTGGTGAACGACACCGTGGCCGGCGCCGCCATGCCGTGCCCCTGGAGATCGCGGACGCCTTCGCCGATCACCAGCTCGTAGGTCAGCGCGGGCTCGAGCGAAACCTCGGGCTCGATCGTCAGCTGCGAGCCCAGGTGGTGGAAGATGAGGGCCACAGGAGAGCCGCCCACGGGGCACAAGGCGATCGCTGCGGCGAGCGACGTGCGCTCCACCGGCTCGCTGAAATGCACGACCGGCTCGATCCCGATTGGCACGGCGGTGGCGCCGGAGGCCGGCGTCATCGAGACCACGGACGGGCGCACGACGGCGAGGGCGAGATCGAGATCGACGCGCTCGCCGGCGGCGGAAAGAAGCGCGCTACCGCTCCCCTGGTCGCCGGTCGATGGCTTCGTCGCGGTTAGGGCGACCGCACCGACCCAGGCCGGGTAGGCGTACCGCCCGTCGCTGCCGGAGAGCTGGAGCCACTCGACAGCGGTCGCGCCCGTTGAGGCGACGAGGGCACTCGCGAGCGTGGCGCCGCCGACATCGAAGACCGTGCCGCGCACGAAGCCGAGCGGGGCGAGGGCGCGCGCGAAGAGATAGGTACCGCCACGCGTGACACCCGGCCAGGCGAGATCCGCAGGATCGTCGAGATCGAACGCATCGCTTTGCCAGCCGGAGCTGGACGGCGATATCGTCGCCAGCGGTCGCCAGCTAGCATCGCCGGCGACGGACGACTCGACGCCGAGGAGTATCCCGGCCTCGCCGGCGGACGGAGCGTCTGCTAGAGCGAGGAACAGCGTCGCCGGCTCGAGTAGCGTCTCGCCGGAGAGATCGAGCCGCAGCGCGCCGGCGAAGGCGAACCCTTCAGGTACCGGAAGCGGCAACGTTCCCTCGGCGGCCGGCTCGAGCTGCACCGGCGTCGGCCGGACGAGAGCGCCAGCGGCAATATCGATCCGGTCGCCGGAGGGGCCGAGAACCGAGCCGCCCTGCGGGCCTAAGACATTCCCTCGTACGATCTCGCCACCGTACGGCAGCACCGTGACGTTCTCCTCGCCGAGCTCGATCGGCAGCAGGCGCGCCGCATCCGACGCTGCCAAGAGGAAGCGCGAGCGTGCTCCCTCCGTGGTGCGGTAGACGACGACGTCAGCGCGATAGGCAGGCTCGGTGCGCGTCGTGCCGTCGAGGAGCTGAAGCTCCTCGACGATGGACAGGGTCACGGTAGAGCCCGACGTCGCAGCTTCGGTCGAGGAGTAGGCGACCGTGGCGCGACTCTTCTGGCCCGGCAGGACCGTCTCAGGGTCGAATACCAGCGTCGCACCAAGCAGGGTCTCCCCGGAAGCAGGCGGGGTCGGGAGCGACCCCAACGGCTCACCGACCACCGCCGTCGGCACGGCGAAGGGGGGCGGATCGGCTTCGACGACCACCCAGGCCCCTGCCGCAGCGACCGGCAGATCGAGCTCACCGAGCCCGAGCGTCGTCACCCCTTCGACGCGCCAGACCCGCGTCTCCGGATCGAGGTGCACCCAAGCGACCGTCGACCCAGGGATGGCGTTGACCGGCAGCACAAGCCTTGCGGCGAGGAGAAAGTCCGCCTCCTCGGGACCGATCCAGACCGCGGCGCGCGGCGACCAGCCGAACGGCAACAGGCGGGGCAAGCCCTGCTCCGAGAGCTCGGTCAGCGAGATCGCGATCGGGTCGGCGAGCGCACCCGCGGGGATCTCGAGCTCAGCGGAGGAGCCCGAGAGCGCCGGCGCGGCAGCGGCCGCCCCCCCCGCGGGGCCGATGGCCACGGCCGCCGAAAGCGGCGCCAGCCGGGGATCGACGACATCCGTACCCTGCTGCCCTTGAGTCGTGACGAATCGGAAGACAGGCGTCGAATCGGGATGCTCGAACACTACAAGATGGGTTCCCACCGGCACGGGGAGCGAGACCGTTCCGTCGGCAGCGCTCGTTGCCTCGAGCGCCGGTCCCGTACCGGGTGGCAGGACGCCGTTCGTGGAGAGGACGCGCGCCCGGGAACCGGCGAGCGGACGGCCCACTGAGTCATCAACCACCGTGGCGACGAAGAAACTCTCCGCCGCGTCGCCACCGAAAACCGAAACCCAGGGGTACGCCAAGAGGTTTCCCGCGAGATCGCGCGGCTGGCGCAACACCTCCACGCGAATCGCTCCCTCAGGAAGCGCCGACGATGCGGTGAAGGTGGCGAGATCGACGTCGAGCTCTACGCTGCCGACGATCGCGCCGGCTGCGTCCGAGACCAGAATCGCACCGGCAAGGCTCGTCGGTTCGATTTCCTCGCTGAAGTGGATCACGAAACCGGAAGGACTCGCATCGACTCTCTCGACGATCGGCTCCTGGCAGTCGTGCACCACCTCGATCTCGCAAGCCAGCGATCGGTTTCCCGCATCATCGACACTCGTCACGGCAAGCCGGTGGATGGCGCCGGGAATGAGCGGCACCGCGACGCTGAACGCTCCGTCAGAGGCAGCGCGCGCGCGCACAGCGCCTGCACCGCCGGCGACCTCGACACTGCGATCGGGCTCCGCGAAGCCCACGAGAACGACCTCTGCGGCACAGAGGAATCGCGCTGGCGGCGCCGGGATCGAGGGTAGCGCCGGTGCGGTCGAATCCGCGGTCGTGAACTCGAAAGTCGCTCCGGCCGCGAGCCCGCTGCCGGCTAGGTCGACGATGCTCGTGTCGAGCACGAGGCGCACGAGGCTCGCGGAAGGCAACGCGGAGCTCGGGATCAATCGCAGCTCGGTAGCGATGATCTCGACGGTCGCGGCAAGCACCGCGCCGGCTTCAGTCTCGAGGCGCATGCCGTCGACGCTCGCCGAACCGGGCTCTTCCGAGAGCTTGGCGACGAAAACGGTCGTGAGCGCAATCGCGAGCGCCCCCGTCGGCGGCTCGGTGCCGAGAATCGCCGGCGCGACCGTGTCGCGGAGGACCGTACGGGTGCGCACCCCCTCGTTGCCGTTCGCGTCACGACCCCGGGCGACGAGTCGGTTCTCCCCCTCGACGAGCGGCACCGCGGCGACCGAGAAGGTGTCGCCGGTGATCGTCGCGGAGACCCCGTTCACGGTCAGGGTTGCAATCCCCTCCTCACTGATCGTTCCGGAGACCGCCACAAACTCGGCCGCGATACGGCTGCCCTCCTCCGGCGTATCGATCCCGAGCCCAGGCGCAGTCGAGTCACGGTGCACCAGGAGCGTAGCCTCTGCCGCGTGTCCGAGCCGATCGGTCGCGCGGACGACCACCGTGTTGTCGCCCTCCGCAAGCGCCGCGCTCGCGGCGAAGCTCCCGCCCTGAATCGCCGCGGTGACCCCTCGCACGGTGACGCGATCGAGGTTCGGATCGTCGACCGAGCCCGCGACTTCGACTGCCGCCTCCGGCACCACGGTCCCCGCTGCGGGGTCGGTGATCGTAATCGTCGGGGCCTGCGAATCGCGGACCGCGACGCGGCTAGCCGTCGCCGAGTTCCCGGCCCGGTCGACCGCGGTCGCGACCAGGGTCGACTCACCTTCAGCGAGAGGCACCTGCGCTGCGACCCAGGTCGATCCGGAGAGCGCGGCCGCCACACCGTTGACTGCGACCGAAACGAGGTGCGGATCCGCGGCCTGTCCGGTGACCAGCACTGCGTTCGCGCCGACGAGCGCGTTCGCGGCGGGCTGCAGGATCGAGAGCGTCGGAGCTGTGATGTCGCGAACCACGCGGTGCGGGAAATTGAGCTCGTTGCCCGCGGCATCGAGCGCGACGATCGTGAAGGAGCGCTCCCCTTCCACAAGGGGATAGGGACCGGCGATGAACTGATCGCCGCGGAGAGTGACATTGACGCCGTCAATCGCCAGGGTCTCGGCGCCGAGAATCTGCCCCTGGAGATGCACCTCTGCCCCCGCCGTAACGAAGCCGTCCACGGGGGAGATCGCGACCAGCGCGGGCGGACTGGCGTCGACGCGGAAGCTCGCCTGCCGGCTACCCGGATTGCCGGCGGAGTCGGTCGCAGTCACCAGCAGGGCATGCGGCCCTTCGCTCGCGACCGGCGCTCCAGAAACATAGGGAGCGCCGTCGAGTGTCGCGACCACCGTCCACGGCGAAGTGTCGGCGACCTCGATCACCGGCGTGACCGTGCGGTTGAACAGTGCTCCGTCGCCCAGCGGAGCGCCCGACTCGAGGATGTCGACTTCGGGAGGAACCGTGTCGATCGTGACTCCCCTAGAGGCTACGGTCGCGTTGTCGACTGCGTCGCGGGCGATCACCTGTATCGTCGCTGCACCTTCGGCGAGAGAGATGGGTCCAGCGCTCCAGGCGTCGCCCGCGACATCTGCCAGTACGCCGTTGACCCGCACTTCGGCGAGGTTCAGATCGACGGCCGTCCCGCTCACCGGGACGCTGGCACTCGCGAGGTAGGCCCCCTCGGCAGGGGTCGAGATGACAACCTCGGGAGCCGTCCCGTCGCGGCGGATGCGGTGCTGGCGCGGTGCCTCGTTCCCAGTCGTGTCGCGCGCCAGCAGGGTGAAGATCCGTTCGCCGTCGGCCAGGGGGAACGACGGGCAGGCAAACATCTCGACCGTGAGGGTGCACGCCAGACCATCGACGATCACAGACTGCGCACCTGCGACCTCACCGCTCAGCGCAATCTCGGGCACCGCCACCAGAGTGTTGTCGGGAGGGACGACGGAGATGAAGCTCGGCGCCGTTGCGTCGAGGACGAAGCTCGCGGACATGTTGGCGGCGTTTCCCCCCTCGTCGATCGCCGTCGCCTGAAGCTCATAGCTGCCCTCGTCCGCGACTGGCGTCCCCGAAATGAACGGTGCGCCGTTGAGGGTCACGCTCAGATTCACCTGCGTCGCGTCGGACGCGACAACGACAGGGACCACTGTGCGATTGAACAGCGCGCCGTCGGTGAGCGGCAATCCGCCTTCGAGGAACGTGAGGACCGGCTCTTGCGTGTCGAGAGTCACCGCGACGCTCGCGGCTCCGGGGAGGTTGCCGACAGCGTCGAAGGCCTCGACCACGATCTCGTTCGCCCCTTCGACGAGCGCAATCCCCGCCACGCTGTAGGAAGTGCCAGCGACCGCCGCCGCTTGACCGTTGACCAGAACCTGGGCAAGATGCGGATCCGTAGCGGTACCCGCGACGGCAATCGGTGAGCTCCCCACTACCCCCGGCGCCGGCTGGGAGACCGTCACCCCGGGCGAAAGCGAGTCGCGCACGATATTGCGCGCCAGTGGGGTCGGGTTCCCCGCCAGGTCGGACGCCACCAGGAGAAAGCTCTGCGCCCCCTCCGCGAGCGCCAACGGTTCGGAACTGAACTCGCCGTTCGTGATCCCGACGGGCGACCCGTTCACAGTCAGCGTCGTCGCGCCCGAAACCTCGCCTGAGAGAACGACAGTCGGCGACGAAGTGACGAAGCCCTCCGGCGGATCGACGTCGGCGAATACCGGCCCAACGGTGTCGATCAAGAATTGCACCGTACGCTGGGCGGTCAGGCCATCGGCATCCTCCGCGTTCACCTCGAGCAGGTGAAGCGCGTCCCCTGTCACTGTCGATCCGGAGGTGAATGGTACGCCGTCGAGCGTCGCTTCGAGGCTGACGGGAGCGGTGCCACCCGTCGTGTCGAGAACCGGCACGACGTCGCGATTGAAGAGTGCCCCATCGCCAAGCGGCGCTCCGCTTTCGGAGAGGTCGATCTGCAGCGCGACACACGGCGCGCCGCCCCACCCCACTGCGTTGCTCCAGGCGCAGATCGTCCCCGACTCGAAGTTGCCGGCGAAGATCGGCGTCCCGAGCGTCTCTCCGGCGACCGGTGCCGCGAGCGACCCGACGAGGGCAAGGATGGCGATCCCCGTCACGCGACCTGGACCCAGAACCAGGGCGGCCTTGCGGCGGACCGCCCTGGGCGGCGACTCGAGCTTCACGGCAGCACCTCGCGTTCGACCCCGCATCCGGTTACCAGAAGAACATCGGTCCCTGACACCACGACGTCGCGCAGCAGGCAGCTCGCCGCGATTCGCTTCTGGGAAGCGTGCTTGGCGGCACCGGCAAGACCCGCCGCCCGCCAAAGGCGCTCGCCGCTGGCCTCCGGGATCGCGAAGAGGCCCACCGCGGCATGTGCCGGCGACGGCGCGGCGCCGAGCGTGAGTACTCCCGTCGCCTCAACAAGTTCGCGCACGCCTTGCCCCCGGGCGGCGACGAAGAGCTCACCGTCGGCGCTCTGCAAGTCGGTCATCGTCACTCCGGCCGGCGCGCCAGAAGCCGTCTGAACCGGCGACGCACCCGGCGGCAGCTCGTAGCGCTCGACGCGCGCCGTTCCGAGGCGGTAGAGGTCTCCGGCGTGCGCGAAGAGACGCGACTCCTCAAAATTCGCGACCATCAGCGACTCGGTTGGAATTGCGACCGGGGCGACCGGGTTTGCGAGATCGACCGCAAGAAGACGCTGGCTGCCACCCTCGGTGCCCAAGGCCCAGAGTCGGCCGCCTTCGTGGACAAGCGCCTCGACCGGCGATCCGGCGAAGAGATCGACCTCCGCCTGCGCGATCGGATTCGCCGGGTCCCCGAGATCGAAGACGGCGAGCCTCGCGCCGCCGACGTACAGCACCTCGTCCAGCACTACGGCGTCACTCACCGGACCCTCCACGACGACCTCGGCGAGCGCGGTGAGCCCTGCAGCGGACGAGACGATCGGCAGATGCGAGAATCCGCTGCCATCGAGGTCCGCCGGTACGACCACTAAGAGGTCGCCGTCGCGTGCCACGCGCAGTGCGCCGCCGCTCGCATGCAGGTCGAGCGCTCCGTCAGGATTCCCGAGCGGAATCCGCAGGCGAACCTTGTTGCCGGCAAGGTCGGCCTCGAAGATCGCCTGCAGGGTGAGTTTCTCGCCACGGAGCTCGCCGGCGAGCGCGAGAACGAAGGAACCGTCCGGCGCTACAGGAACCTCGAAGGCGCCGCCACTCTCGAGCGCCGCACGGACCACCGTCGCGTCCGTCGCGCTTCCGGGAGCACCGTTGACCGTCGCCCCGGTCGCCGTGAGGACCACCGCCAGCAGCGACTCCTCCATCCAAGGCCAGAGAGCCGAGCTAGCGTAGCCCTGCGAACCCGGGAAGGTCCAGAGGCGGCCGGCCGCGACGAGCAGCTGAGGATACTCGCCATAGCCCAGCGGAGTCGGATAGGTATGCCAGCGATCCCGAGTGAAGCCATGGCTAGCGGGGGACGTGTCGAGCGACCCGGTCGCGATTCCCGCGTCGTTGCAGGCGATGGCGAAGAGGTCGCCAATCTCGGCTGTCGTACCCAGGTAGCAGCCGCTTTCCGGCAAGGCCGTCGACTGGAGAGGCGCACCTGATGCCTCTTCGATGTGGAACGAGTAGAGCTCGGTCTCCAGGCTGAAGGAGGAGCGCAGGAAGGCGGCGACGTCGTCGATCACCCCGAGGCCGGATGCTGTCGAGTCGGAGAACGTCACGGCCCCCGAGTGGGTGATGGCGAAGACCTCCCCCGGCTCACCGAGCGCGTACAGCCGGTAGGTGAGGATCGCGCCCGAACGTGCCGTGATGTGGAGATTGCCGCTCTCCACTTCGAAGCCGTCTACAGTGCCCAGGTTCAAGCTGCTCGTCGCCATGAGCCGCGGATGGGCAGGATCGTGAACGTCGACGACGAAGAACCGGTTGGGCAGAAGGCGCTCCAGCGAGTAGGCATAGCCTCCCTCGAGACGGACTCCAGCGAGCTCGTCTCCGGTTGGGTAGCCGTCCGGAAGAAGTTCCAAGGTCTGGTTGGCGTCCACGAGGACCGGGCGCGCGCGGTCTCGGACGTCGACGATACGCAGCACCGGCCCTTGGGTCATCGCCGCCGCGCCGTCGGCGAGATCAAATCCTGTGACAGCGTACCGGTAGAGGTTCGGCGCCCAGGGTTCGTCGGCGACGCAGGCGCTCGCGAAAAGAGTGCAGGCATTCGTGCAGTCGGCGCCTCCGCCTGCGCTCTGGCAAGCTGATGAGCAGGCCCCTGCGGCGTTCGCGCACGAGATTCCGGACGAGCAAAGATCCGATTGACTCGAATCCCATCCTGCATCGCAGTGATCGACACAGCTCTCCATACGAGCGCCGCCGCAGCCTAAGTAGCATGCGATGTTGCACTCCTCGTCCTCCGCGGCGCAGGTGGCTCTGCAAGAGCTCTCGCACGGTTCGAGGTCGACCAGTGAGTAGCAGTAGGCCGTACACGCTGACGGGCTCGTGCTGCACGCCGGATCCGGCGGAGACGACGGCGCGGCGCTGCAAGCGTCGGCATACGCGGCACAGGCGCTGACGCAGTCCGCACCGCCCCCAGCAGCCGCGCAGGAGGCCGCGCAAGCCGAGGCGGCAACACCGCAACCATCGGGCTCTCCACATTGCGAAACCCCAGCCTCGCAGTGAATCCGACAAGCCTCGTACTCAGCGCCGCCGCAGCTCGCCCAACAGGCTTCGAAGCAAACACCATCCTCGGGCAAGCAGGTCGCAGAGCAGCCCTCGTAACAGGGATACACCCCAGCTGATTCGCTACATGAGGCGTCACAAGCGTTGGCCGCGGACGAACAAGGATCGTCGAAACCGCTCTGGCGCGAAACCACCAATGCACCTTCCAGGATTGGAGCCTGAGGCGTGGAGACATCGAAGATCCGCAGGTCGACCATTCCCGCCTCTTGCCCCCCTTCCGTTGCCAGCTGGTAGTAGCAATTGCAGGCCGCGAGGTCACTTCCCTGCGCCGCCGCGTGCTCGATACCGGCGCCGAGGCTCGCTACTCGCCCTTCGTCGCCGACTAGCGGACCCACCGTCATCGTCTGACTCGACAAACCGATCCGGTCATAGGCGACAAGCTCAAAGCTCTCGCCGGCCAGGCCCTGGAGCAGCACGGAGAAGCTCCCGTCGGATTCGACGACTGTGCCGCGGTAGCCATTAGAGGTGAGGTTTCGGACCTCCACCGTGAGCGGCGTATCGCTTGGGTCGGTCACTGCGCCCGGCTCGCCGATCGCCGAGAGGCCGAAGAAGTCGTAGCCGATCGTCACCAGCTCAGGGTGGAGAGTAGGCGGAATCTGTGGCGCGCGCACCTGCATGGTCGTCTGGATCGTTCTCGAGTTGCCGAGACCATCGAGCGCCGTCGCCTGGATGGTGTAGGTCGTGAGCAACGCCGGCGCCGGTGTCGTGGTCGACCACGCGTAGGGTGACTGGGTGTCGACGTACTGCACGCCACCGAGCTCGAACGTGACATTCGCTATTCCTGCGGCGTCCGTAGCCGACGCTCGAATGTCGAGCGGCACCCCGCTGTCGAAAAGGCGTCCTGGCGGAACCGGCGCGGAGAAACCAGGCATGGTCGGGGGCTCGTCGTCTACGATCGAGCCCTCGGCCTCGCCATCGATGATTCGAAGGTGGGCCGGGAGCGACAGGCGCACGAGGAAGCGTTCGAGCGGCTCGTCGACGATGTCCCCGCGGACTTCGACCACGATCGCGGCCTCCGTCTCCCCTGGCGCGAAGTTGAGAGTTCCCGAGGTCGCCGTGAAGTCGCCCGGCGCGACGGCCCGGCCGGGAGATCCGCTCGGGAGCTCGGCGGTCGTGTAGGCGAGCGAAACGGCAATGGGCGCCGGCGCGTTCAGAGTGACCGGGAAGATCCACTGCTGCAACCCCGAGTTCCCTTCGGACCCCGCGCGGTCGGCAATTGTCACCGCCAGGTCGTCATCGAGGAGAGTCCCGATGGCGTCTGGATCGTCGAGGGTCGCTCCGGTCGCCTGGGTGACGACCAGGCGGAGACTCTCCGGCGGCTCGACGTCCGAGTCGGGGAGGAGATCGACCACTACCGTCGCGCTCGAGGCACCCGGAGGAATCGAGAGGAGACTCGCGACCGCCTCGTAGTCGGCGCCAGCAGTTGCGGTGATGTCTTCGGTGTGGAACAGCACCTCCGCCGCCTCCAGGACCGGCGAGGACAGCTGCACGGTGAAGGTCATCTGCACCGGGGCGTCCGTGCCCTCAACGAGCGCGACATCGGCGATCGTCAGATGGTTGTCGTCGTCATCGCTGATCGTGATTGTCGCCTCGTTGTCGGCGATCGCGGCGCCGCTCGCGCCCGACAACCGGACGTAGAGAGTCTCGTCGTTCTCGTCGACTGCATCAGGAGCGATCGCGACTAGCAGGTTCTTCAAGGTCTCGCCAGGATTGAAAGTCACCGTCGAGCTCACTGTCGTGTAGTCCGCCGGCGCGGTCGCGGTACCCACGGCCGTCGCCGCCACCACCGTCACGGCCTGAGCGCTCGGCGTCGAGAGAGTGAGTTGCACCAGCGCGGTCGTCGTACCGCCGGTTCCCTCGGCGAGCACCAGGTCGCCGACCGCGAGCGTCGCCGTATCGTCGTCCAGAATCATCCCAGTCGCCGCCGCACGGCGGACGAACGCGCCGACCTCCGAGGAGAGCTGCAGCGTGAACGTCTCGTCGCTCTCGTCGATCGTGTCGGTCTGAACGTCGACCGCGACCTGTTTCTGAGCCTCACCCACGGCGAAAGTGAGCTCCTCCTCGGCCGTGGCGAAGTCGGCCGGTGCGGTGGCGCTGCCGCCCGCCGTCGAAGCGCGCACCGTCACTAGCAAGCCGGGCGCGCAGGCCAGCTCGACCGGGAAGATGAGCGTCGAGAGTCCGGCTGTGCCTTCGACGGTCGCGACGTCTCCCACCGCGAGCGACGGAAAGTCGAACGGCGCGAGCGAGAGCGAATCGAAAAAAGCCTGGGAGTTGCGCGAGCCGCAAGCACTGCCGCGCACGATGAGCCGGACGCGTAGATGGCGACTGCCGGCCGGCGGCTGCAAGAAGGCGCTCAGGCGCGACCAAGCACCGACGCTGGCGATCTCGCCGGTCGTGACCCGGCCGAGAAGGCCTGCATTCGCGGCATCGCGGAACTCGACCTCGATCTCGGTGCTGTCCGGGGGGGATCCAGGTCCACTGTAGACATAGCCGCTCAGCGCGAACCGCAGGCTGCCGGCATCCACCGCAGCCGCGAAGCCGGCGATGTCGATGTCCTGTCGGAGCCTCCCCGGGCAAGCGAAAGACCGGGGATCGAAGTGACGCTCGCCGCTGTGGGCGAAGCCCGCCGAAGCCGTCCAGTTCGGTCCGCCTTCCTCGCTCCATCCGGGGATCTCGCCGCCGAAGGGCGCCTCCTCTGCGCCACCGTTGCGCAGCAGTTCCGGCGCCGCGCAGTGGGCGCTGCCATCGTCGTCACGAATCGTCACCACGCTCGGCGGCAAGGTGAGCGTGAGCCCGGTCGGCGCGGTGATCTCGATGCGCAGGGTCTCGTCGGACTCGGCTAGCGCATCCGAGATCACGTTCAGATGGAAGCTCGCCGTGCTGCCGCCAATGGGAATTGCCAGCATTCCAGTGGCGGCGACGAAGTCCTCACCGTCCGTCGCGGTTTCCCCGACCGCCGTCCAGGTGAAGGACGCGTTCTCTTCCGCCGGGCGCGACAGCGTCGCCGTCATCCGAAGGAGCGTCTCTTCACCTGAACCTTCGAGGATCTCGAGATCCGGTATCGAGAGCAAAGGCGGTGAGTAGTCGGCGTACCAGGTCGCGCCGGGTTCGACCGCAGCCGGCTCGCCGAGCGTCACGGCATCGCTCGTGCGCGCCTTCGCCGCGCCGCGAACCGTGAGGCGGTCGAAGACGTAACGTCCGGCGTAGCTGTCGCCGACTCCTGCTGCGAAAGGATGGCCGGTGACGTCGAGGGTCAGCGTCGAGCCGTGATGCGCGTGCTCGAGGATCGGCCAACTGGCAGCGTCGTCGCCGTTGAAGTAGACCTCGACGCCGACGAGCGAGGAGCGAAAATCGGCCTCGAGGTCGGTGATGTTGTCGACCGCGACCGCATCCACGATCCCTTCGCCCACGCTCGGCAGATCCGTCCAGTGGGCCGAGAAGAGCCCGCGATTGTCGATCCTCAACTCACCGTGAGCGTCGGAGGCGCGCTTCAGGAAGACGGTGCCGGCGGCGCCCTGATGCGACGCGTTGACCCCCGCGCCGGTGCGTTGACCGCCCCAGGCGCGAGTTCGCGAGACCAGGCCGTCCGCCAGAACGTCTGCCACCAGCGCGACGCGGCCGCCGCCCCCGCCGGGACCGCCGTTCGCCTCGATGACTCCAGCGCCGAGGATGTCGGCAGCGGCCAGCCGGACGGAGCCTCCCGCCGCGCCCGCCGAGAGATTGGAGTTTCCGTTGGCGCGCAGAGCGCCGTCGACAATCGCGCGCCGTCCAGCGGCGATGCGTATGCCACCGCCACCGTCGCTCCCGGCGCTCGCCGAGCTTCCGCCGGCTCCACCCCCGGGCTCGCGGGGATCGAACAGGCTTCCATACGGCAGGCTCGAACCATCGAACAGCCCGCCGCGACCGCCGTGGCTCGCTCCGGTCAGGTGGTTGGCGCCTTCGGCCTGGTTGTTGCCGTAACCAAAGGCGCGACCGGCGTGCCGGGGCCCTCCGAGGTAGCCCTGGCCGGTGACGTTCACGGCGCCGTCGCAGGCGACGAAGAGATCGCGCGTGAGTTCGACGTCGAGGGCGTACTCTGCGCCCGGCGTCGCTTCGCGATGATTGACGCTCGCGCCGTCGAGCACCACCAGGTCGCGGAAGGAATGCGGACCGTCGATCGTCACCGTCCCGCCGGAGACGATCACCGACCGGCCTTCGAACTCAGGGTCCCCCGCGGCGATCGTGCGACTGCCGGGGAGGACGTCGCCCTCGACGACCGCGACCTCGATTCCCGCCTCGGTCGACCTCAGGCCGTAGTCCGTGGCGACGACGCGCAGTCTCAGCAAATCCCCCTCTAGCGCCGTATTCGGCGCAGTCAAGAGGTATCTGAAGGGCGGCGTTTCGAAGGTTGCCACCGGCAGAGGCGAGTCGCCGAGGAAGTACTCGACAGCAAGGAGGCCCAGGTTGTCCGTCGCCTCGGCAGTGATCCAGAGCGAGGTTCCCGGCGCGAGGACGGCACCCGGCGATGGGCAGGCGATCGCGACGAAGGGTGAATCCGGGTCGAGGAGCGGTTCGACCTGAAGTGCGGACGCCGCCAGGGTGGAATTCCCCGCCGCGTCGCGGGCCTCAACCTCGATCGCGGCGGCGGTCACTGAAGCGACCGGTGGCACGGTGAGAGTCCAGCGATAGGTCGAGCCGCTCGGCGGCGGAGCGATCGTGGCGTTCCGGCCGAGGAGGCGAAGGGTCACCGATCCCGGGGCTTGGTTGTCGGTCACCTCGGCGGCGATCTCGATCGTCTGTCCCGAAGTGACGCTGGTCTCCGCCGGAGGCGAAATCGAGGCCACCACCGGCGGAGTGATGTCCGCGGTCTCGAGCTCGAGGACGAACGGCAACGCCATGACGTTGCCGACCGGGTCGCGCACCCCCTGAATCGTCAGCCGGTGCACATGGTCGGGCGCCAGACTTGCCTCCGGGGTGATCAGAACCTCGCGCTCCTGCGGCTGCAGAGTGAACGTCGTCGCGACTCCGACCTGGTCGTCGACGTCGTAGAGCTGCAGCGCCGCACCGGAGAGCGATTCGAGCGTCACCGACTCCGAGAACAGGAGACGGAACTGCACGTCGACCGGGACATTTTTCGCGTTCAGTACCGGCAGCGTGCTCGAAATCTGGGGCGGTACGGCGTCCAGGGTAGTGAAGGTCCCCTGCACCAGACTGCCGAGGTGGCGCTGCGCGAAGTCCATCACCCGGGTCGTGACTTTGACCTGATAGGAGGTGAAGCTCGCGAGCGGCACGGTAGGGGTCAGCGTCAGCGTTCGTCGATCGGCGCTCCAGAAAGCGATGGCCGAGATCAGCGAGCCTCCGAGGCGCCGCAGTTCCACCCAGTTCGACTGGTAGCCGTCCGAGATCGGTTCCGAGAAGTCGATCCTCACGCTAGTGCCGAGCGCCACCCCCACGGCACCGTTGCCTGGAGCGAGCGCGACGACCGCCGGATCGGCGGCATCGAGCACGATGGTGCCGAGGTCGACTACGGCATCGGCCGCGGCGAGCGACCCGCTGCCGTGCCACGCCCCGGGGCCGAGGTGCTCGAAAAGGTCGTAGGTGAAACTCCCGAGCGGCAGCGCTTCGAAGACAAAGTTCCCGTCGTCGTCGGTGATCGAGTAGTAGGTACGACCCCCGATCCGCACCACCTCCTGGGCGGCGACAGCGGGAGTGACGCCGTCGGCGAGGAGTACCGTGCCGCGAAGCTCTGCCGAAGGCTCGAACCGAACCTCGAGGAGGGCCTCGGCGCCGTCGAAAGAGAGCGTGCCGGTCGCCGAGCCGCGCAGCTGGGTCAGCGGATCGCTGACCGAGGCGCTCAGGCTCCCGCTGCCCACCTGCTGGAAGGTCGCGCTGCCGTCCGCAGCGGTGTTGGCGTTGAAGCGCTTCGTCCCATAGGGACCCCAGGCGGTGAGCTTCACCACGGCGCCGCCGACCGGCTGATCCGCGGCGTCGAGCACCACGACCCGCACCGAGCCGATGGGCCAAAGGCGGACGTCCACCTGAGCGACTTCGCCCTCGTGGTGAAGGATCCCGTCGGCTTCGCCCCGGTGCGCGCCGCCGTTCTCATAAGCGTAGACGCGGAAGGTCCGGTCGGCGAGCACCCCGCTCACGGTATACGGATTGGCGACGCTGCCGCCGACCAGTCGGAGACTCTGGTAGACGGCGACACTGGTTGGCCCCGTGAAAAGTGTCGTCGAGCCTGCGACCGGTTCGAGAATCGCACCCGACACCGCGCCGCTGTCCTGCAGGACGAGATCGACGGTGATCACCTCGTCCTCTTCCACGATCGCGCCGTTACCGGAGGCTTGGCGAATCCCGCCGGGCTCGGTGCAGCGAAGGGTGAAGGCGCCCTGCGGGATGCCTTGGAACTCGAAGAGTCCATCGCCATCCGAGGAGGCGAAAGTGCGGAAGTAGACCAGTCCGTTGCTCGCGAGCTCGATCGTCGCACCCGGAACCGGAACCGATCCGGCCGGGTCGAGGAGATGGCCCCGCACCATCCCCCGGGCTTCGAGAACGACGTCGGTGGTGATGACCTGCTCCTCGTAGTACAAATGGATGCCCGCCATCTGACCCGAGCGGCCGGTGCCGAGTTCGAGCGCTTTCACCGTGTAGTAGCTGATCGGCAGCGCGTCGAAAAGGTAGCGGCCCTGCGCATCGGTGGTGACCGCGTCGAAGAACGAGGAGTTTCTGATGAGCCGGACCTGGGCACTCGCGACCGGCGAACCGTCGACCGGGGAGAAGATGCGGCCGGTGATCGCTCCGACCGGCTGCAGGCGGATGAGCACCGTCTTCTCCTCGCCCTCGGAGGCGAGCGTCGTCGTCGTTCGTCCGCCGAGACCGTTCAGACTGAGCGCGGAGATCGAGATGTTCCCCGCCAGCACGTTCTGGAAAGCGAACTCTCCAGCGGCATCCGTCTGCGCCGCCATGCTCTGGAAGGGATACTGCTCACCGCGCAGACGCACCGTGGCGCCGCCGACCGGCGAACCCGGACCCGTTTCCACACGGCCCGCGATGGCACCCTGGACCGGGAGCGTCAGCGAGACCACGAGAGTCTCGCCATGTCGCGCTGCGGTAGCTCGAATCTCGGCGTCGCGGTAGACCATCCCGGCATCGTAGTGGGCGCGAATCGCGAAGGAGCGGGAGGGATCCGGAGGGATCCCCTCGAAGAGAAATCGTCCCTGCTCATCGGTCGAGACCGTATAGGTCGAGAACGCTGGATGAGCGAGGCTGACTGCGGCTCCGGCGACCGGCGTCACTCCGTCGAAATCGTAGACCGTTCCCTCCACCGAGGCGGCGAGGTCGAAGAGAACATCCCTCTGAATAACCTCGCCATCAGTCGCGAGGTGTCCCGAGAGCAGGCGCGTGCCGTAAAAGGCGTTGAAAATCTCGATGACATAGGGGCCGATGAGAGCATCCGCCAGCTCCCAGTGGCCATTGGCGTCAGTCTCGAGGTCATGGCTCTGGGTGTCGAGACCTACCAGACCGTAGCGCACCACAGTCGTGCGATAGCGCACGATGGACCGCACACCCACCGGATCGCCCGCCTCCTGCGCGGCACGGACGTCGCCGGTGATGGTGCCCTTCTTGACTCGGATCGAGACGAAAGGCGTGTGACCTGGAAAGCCGATCGTCGCCAGCGCCGATCCCCCCTCGGCACCTCGAAAGGCGTGGACCGAGTAGATGCCGGGCGCGAGGCCGAGGATCGAGAAGCGCCCGACCGAGTCGGTCACGGCCTCGTGGCTCCAGTTCACTTCCCCCACCGCAATGTGCACCAGAGCTCCGGCGACCGGCGCGCCGTTGCGGTCGAGGAGTTCCCCCGTGACGCCGCCTTGGGACGCTTCGAGCGGAAAGTAGAGATCCTTGACGATCTCAAAACCGTCTCCGGTCAGAAGCAGCTGTTCTCGCACTTCCCGCTGGCTCTCGAGGTCGGCGGCGATGAGAGTCGCTACGCCCGCGACGACGCCATCGAGGCGAAAGAACCCAGTGGCGTCCGTCAGCGTGTGGAACGGTTGACCGGCGACATAGACGACCGCGCCCACCACCGGAGTCGCATCACCGCCGAGCTCGCGGCGATAGACATGGCCTTCGATGGCGCCGCGCTCGTCGCGTAGCCGGACGGCGAGGTCGGTGACCTGATCCGGCGCGACGTCGAAGAAGATGCGTGCCCCGCTCCGCCCGGTTTCGGCGTCGAACGCCTCGATCTCCGCCGCACCTGCCGGCACCGAACCAAAGTCGAATCCTCCTTCGAGATCGCTCCGCCGCACATCGACAAGGTGGCCGCCGACGTAGAGCGCCAGATAGGCGTTGTAGACCGGCGCGATGCCGCCAGGATCGAAGACGTGACCGCGCACTTCTCCCGATGGAGCCGGGGGCTGACGCAGGATGACAAGGTCGCGCTCGACGACGGCGCCCGCGCTCGCGATCTCGACCGTTGCGAGGGCGAAGTTGCCCACGCCATCCTGCGCTGCGAGCGAGATGACTCCCACCGGCAGGTCACCGACGTCGTAGTTGCCGTGGGCATCGAGGCGGGCGCGGCGCGCCTCGAGGAAGACCGGACTCGCCGCGACGACGCGGAGCTCCGTCGGCACCGTGCCGTCGTCGTAGGTCACTCGGCCGCGGACGAGACCGCGACCGAGTAGTACGATGTCGAGCTCGACCACTTGGCCGATGTAGCGCACCCTGCCGAGCGCCCTGCCGACGTGGTGCGTCCCCGGTTCGAAGCCCCGCATCTCGAAGACTCCGCCGCATTCGGTTTGTCGCACGTAGTCGAAGCGGAAGCGGCCGTCGCCATCGGTCAGAACCGTGGCGGTCACATGCTTGATACACGGGTCCTCGAGGGACTCGATGTTGGAGTAGTCGGTTTCGGCAAGCTCGACGCGGGCGTAGGGGATCGGCACGCCTGCGGAGCTGATCACTCTGCCCTCGACGATCGTTCCGGGCATCGTCGCGGTGATCACCACGGGTACGATCTGCGAGGACACGATCTCGCCCAGAAGGCCGCGGACCTGCCGCACCTCGACCTCATGCGGGACATACGGGCTGAGTGGATTATTGAAGACGACCCGCACCAGGCGAGTCGGTCGAAATCCCTCGAGCACTCCCTCCCCCCGCGTCGAGGTCCCGCCGTCGGAGACCTTGCCCGTGATCTCGAAGTGATCGGGGTCGCTTGGCGAGAGGGAAGCGAAATCGACCGTACCGCTGAACAGCAGGTCCACGATGTGCCCGGTCTTGTCGACGCGCGCGTTCTGCACCGCCGCGACGACCGCGAACGGTCGGGCGGCGAACGTGGAGGCGCTCCCCGGGATTACATCGTCAACGGAGCCGTCGCCGTCCTGGTCGATGGCGAGCATCGGTACGTCTCCGGAGCTGTCGAAGTCGACCACCGCGCGTCCGTTCTCGCTGAGTCCCACGCTCGACCAGGTCCAAGTTCTGAGCTCACCCTGCTCGGGTGGCGCGAAGATGGACAACTCGGCGACACCGCTCGTGCGTCGGCGTAGCGTGACGCGATACCCCGCAGTTTCCGGAGCGGCGAGAAGGGCCAGCTCGCCCGAGCCGAGGTCGTAGACGTCGGCGAACGGCAGATCGCGCCGCCGGTCGGCAGCGGTACCGGGGCCGTAGAGGGCCTTGCCGCTGGTCCGGCTCGAAACTTCGAGATAGCTGCCCGCGCCGTCGCTCGCGATGAGCGCGACCTTGGCCGTGCCCGCGGTCGTCGCCGCGAAGCGCTCGAACGCTGCAGACACCCCAGCGCTCGCGGCTTCCGCGCGGAAGACTTGCCCCATGGCGTCGCCCACGAGCGCGCCGCGGCGGGTGATCCGGCGCAGCTCGTCCCACTCCCACTGGCCGTCGGAGCCGCCTGTCCAGGTGACGGCGAGCTCCGCTATCGCATCGAACGGCGCCTCGCCCATCGCGATGTAGCGGCCCGCCTGCGAGAGCTCGAAGACGCGCTGGTCGACCTCTTCACGGCTGACTTCGGGGCGGCCTGCTCGCAAAGAGGCCGGAGCCGTGGCGAGCGAGAAGCCGAGCCCGATGAGGCCGAGGCCGTGGCGGCGGAGCTGCGGCGGCAGCGCTTCCACTTCGTGGGGCAGGATGATCTCGGTCGGCGAGAGGGGGATCCCCGCCTCCCCCACGCCAACACGAAAGTCGAAGCTCGGGGTGATGTGGTTGTCGGCGCGCACGAAGCTCGCGATCACTCTGCCGGTGAGGAGCGGGCGCAGGCGGAACTCGATGAGGTCCGATTCGCCGGGGAGGATTGACTCGATCGTCCGGCGGTTGTCGCCGACGACGACCACGCCGGCGAGCTGGCTCGGCGGGAGGGCGAGGGAGACGAGGTTCGCGGGCGTCACGCCGTTGTTGGTGACGCTCACCGCCATCGTGTACTCCTCGTCCGCGCGCACGACGTCGGGGTGGCTGACGACGATGCCGAGCGTCGGGTCGCGCACGACGACTGCGCCCCTCGCCGTGCCGCTGATTCGGCGAAGGCCTGTGGGCAGGCCTTCGAGAACGCCGTCGAGATCGAAGTCGACGATGTGGGTCCCTTCCCGCAGGCCTTCGACCAGAAACTCGGCTTCGGCGGTCGACTGGGCGACGAGGAAGGTGAGGTCGTCGGCGGTTCCCAACTCGCCGTCCGGTCCCGGTACTCGCATCGGCACGGGCGTGCCGAGGGTCGTCGGCGGCTCGGTGCGCGCTTGCGCGAGGCCAGAGGGGAGGTGGATCTTCGCGGTCAGGTCGCGGATGGTGAGGATGTCGCCTTCCGGCGCGCCGTTCGTCGCGAGGAGCACGACCGAAAAGAACTGATGCAACAGCGAGAGGTCGGTCGGGAAGAGGATGACGCCGGGGAGGGGCGGCATCTCCTCCTCCTGGCAGCCCGACGGGTCGGCGCAGCCGCCGCCCTGGGGGCCGTCGCGGGGTCTCAGCGTCAGATTGAACGCCGCCATCTGGGGCGGGCGGAAGCGCGAGCCGTTGCCGCCGCTGCCCAGCATGGTGATCTGGGGCGGGCCGAAATGGTCCCTCGGGTACCAGTAGACGATCGGGACGTTGTAGTCGAAGGTGTTGCCCTCGATGCCGAAGCCGAAGGTGAAGTTGTAGGCCCGGGTCGAGGTGCCGTCGACGATGATGCCGTGGCTGCGGATCTCCTCGAGGGTCAGCGGGCGCGAGGTCACGCGGGTGATGAGGATCTGGGTGACGAGCACGGCGGCGGAGCGCGGTTCGGCGTAGGCGAGGAACTCCCCGCCCTGGACGAGGCGGATGTTCTCGAGGCGGTACTGCCCCTTGAGTGACAGGCGCGGGATGCGGAACGGCTCGTTGGGCACCGTCTGAAGCTCGAGGACACCGTCGATCTCCGGGCCGGTGAAGTCGCCGACGACGCGGAGGTCGCCCGGCAACTCGCCCTCGTCGGGATCGAAGCCCGCAAGCATCGTGTTGACGATCGTCGGCGTGTCGAACGGGACCGTCTGGCTCTCGGGGGAGATCGCGAGCGTCGTGCCGGCGACGAGGAGCGTGCCGGAGCCGAGGGAGCCGTCCGGAGGCCCACCCTGGCCGAGGGCAGGAACCGGCAGCAGGAGCATCAGGGAAAGCAGGGGCAGCACCCGCCCGACGAGAAGCGCAGCGAACCTCACGGGCGCACCTGGCGCGAGGGTCGCCGCTCCGCTTTCGCAATCAGCCGTGGGTGCCGCCATGGAAGACGCCGACCTCCCGTCGCGTTGACCTGCACAGGGTAAAGACGCAAAACGCGCGCGCTATCTGGCGAAGCCGCGGTCGAGTTCGTCTCCAGGCAGCCCGGAAGGTCACTTCGAACTTCCGGAAGGCCTTGAATCAGTGGACTAAAAAAAAGCTAGCACAGCGGCGCAGGGCGCCAAGCACGGGTCGAAGTGGGGCGAATCGGGGGCCCGCCGCGGGTGGGGGTAATAGGAGATCGGCTGGCACTTCGCGGGACAGTACGCCGGGGACACGCTCCAGCCCGGCGCGGTCGAATGGGCGGCCGCGGCACGGGAGACGGGCTTCAGCATGTCCCCAGCTGCGGGGAGCGTCGACCGGGGATCTCGGCTGGCACCTTCGAGCGCCCAGCGCCCTCGAGGGCGGGACCAAGCGAGCGCCAAGGCGTAGAATCGGCGTCCATGGAGGAGCTGCGATGCGTCTGACCCTCGAATACTGGCCTGATGATGGCGGCTACGTCGGTCGTCTGCGTGAGATCCCCGGCGTCTTCAGCCAGGGCGATACGTTGAACGAGCTCGAGGAGAACATTCGCGACGCCTATGGGCTCGTCATCGAGGACGCTCGCTCCGAGCCGCATCCCTCCGCCCGGTTCAAGGAGATCGAGGTGCCTGCGTGAAGCGAGCGGCCTTCCTGCGCGAGCTCGCGCAGAAAGGCTGCATCCTCCATCGCCACGGCAGCCGACACGATCTCTTTCTGAACCCCCGGAACGGCCGCAAGGCGCCCGTGCCGCGGCACAGCGAGATCAAGGAATCGCTCTGTCGGGTCATCCGCAAACAGCTCGAGGTTGATTGACGGGGTGCCTGCATCCCGCGCCGGAATCCAGCGGGATCGGCGGGCACCTCAGCATGAAAGCGGCCGGCGTTTCGGCTGGCACTTCGTCGGCCCTCCGGAAGGGAGCTGCGAACCTCCGAATAGCCCTGAATCTGTGGACTGAAAAGAGGCTAGCACTGCGCGGACATGCGCCAAGCACGGGTCGAAGTGGGGCGAAACAGGGGCTGCGCCGCCGGTGGGGTACGCCGGGGACACGCTCCAGCCCGGCGGGGTCGGATGGGTGGCCGCGGCACGGGGGACGGGCTTCAGCATGTCCCCAGCTGCGGGGACCGATCGGCCGCGGCAGCTTCGCAGCACCCTTGTGCGGCGCGCTTCACCCGCACCCATGGTGAGAATCGGTTGGCACCTTCGTGGCAGCAGCGGTTCTTTTGGTGTATTGGATACTGGCCGTGAGAGCCAGCACCGCCGGCTGTGGGCACCTGCGCGCGTGCTTGGCCGATCCTGCCGCCGTGTTACGTTCCACACCAGAGTTCGAGTTGCGCGACTTGGATAGCCCGCTCACTCGAATCGGAGTCGGAGCGTCACGCAGCGATCGCCGGGATGGTCGACGCGTGCATGGGCCGCGAGAGGAGGTATCGACAGATGCTACTTGAGACGACCATGCTGGTTTTCAGCCTCATTGGACTCGTCGCCCTACTTCACGAGATGGCCAGCGAGCGGGGTTTGATCTTGCCGCGCTCTGCTTCTGTTTCCGGGGGAATTTCGTCCGCCGCGATCGCGCTCTCTTTGGCCCTCCGCCTCATCCAGGATGGCTCGACTTGGAGCGAACCTCGGAAGGTGGTTGTCACTCTCGCCATCGGAACTCTCTCGGCCTGCTCCATCTTCCTCTGGCGCAGCGTGCGGAATCAGGACGCTGCCCGTCCAAAGTAGAGATCACCACCCAACGCCACGAGCCGGGCCGCGCTGAGCTTGCCCAACTGACGCTCTGCCAAACCGTCCCCCCGGAGCAGCCTTCCCCTGCCGGTCTCCGCTATCCTTCTCCGCCATGCGGATCCTCGTTCTCGGGGCGACCGGTGCGGCCGGCGGGAGCCTCTTCGACATGGCGCTGGTGAGCCCGCTGATCTGCGAAGTGCGGACGCTCTCCCGCCGCAGGATCGAGAGTGACTCGGCGCACCACGTCGGTGTCGAGCATGCGGATCTCCTCGACTACCGGCCCGTCGCCGACGCCTTCGCCGGGATCGACGCCGCCTTCTACTGCATCGGGCGCTCGGTGAGTCAGGTCGGCGATGAAGGCGCCTATCGCCAGCTCGCCTTCGAGGGGGCGGAGATCGCGGCGCGACAGCTCGCTGTCGCGAGTCCCGCGGCTGCCTTTCACTACCTCAGCGGACAGGGTGCGAGCCTCCAGAGCCGCCAGATGTGGGCGCGCGTCAAGGCCGAAGCCGAGCGGCGTCTGATCGAGCTGCACGGCGCGGTCTGTTGGCGCCCCGGAGCGATCGATGCCCGTCGCACCGAAGGCTGGCCGTTTTTCTATCCGATGACGATCCGCACGATGCGCTGGATCTTCCCCTCGCGGCGCTACTACGTCCGCGGCGAGGATCTCGGCCGCGCGATGATCGAGGTCGCGGCCACAAATGCCCGCGCGCGCATCCTCGAGAACCCCGAGATTCGCGCCATCGCCGACCAGGTCCGGGCGCGAGAGCGCACCCCTCGGCCCGGCTGAGACACCTCACTCCCAGCCGGAGCGGTTTCCACCGCTTCTCCGTGGAGCCGCGAAAAGCGCGGTGAGCGCGAATCTGCTGCGGGGCATCCGGTGGGGCGCCTTTTTCGTGGTACGCCGGGGACACGCTCCAGCCCGGCGGCTTCAGATGGGCGAGCGCGGCGGGGGTGGCGGGCTTCAGCATGTCCCCAGCTGCGGGGAACGGCTGCCTGGGATTTCGGCTGGCACCTTCGCAGCAGGCGCGCC